>OMVC01000081.1 GCA_900314375.1 uncultured bacterium | reverse complement strand
GCGGTCAAAGAAATGTGGAATGTATATTTTTATCAAATGCGCAAAATAATCCTACGTTTAATTTATGTGTAATTTCAAATTATTTGTTCATTTTTTCTTTTTGTCTTGAAGCAAAAAGAAAAAACGAACCAAAAAAGAAAAACTCGCTAATTAACAGCAATGCCTCATGGCATTGCACAAGACCGCTTAACGCGGTAAAATTTGTTTTTGCCTAAAATAGGCAAAAATCTTTCAGCGCGGCTAAAACAACGCCGCGCGCTTGAAAAATACTACGCATAAAGCGATATGCCATATCATTTACCCCACCCCTTCGCCCTCCGCGCAGTGAACAATAATTGTTATGCGAGAAAGCTTCAAAAACGGACTTGTTTGAGCGAATGCGAGTTGTCCGTTTTGTATTCGAGCATTACAAATTATTAGTGAACGAAGCGATGGGCAGGAGTTTCTTTGCTCCACGTTTCTTTGCGGTCAAAGAAATGTGGAATGTATATTTTTATCAAATACCCAAATTAAACGTACTTTTTAAAGTGCGGAGAAATCGTTATCTACCGATTTCTACAGCTTTTTGAGCCATTGACTTGCTTATAGAAACAAGGGCGAGGTTTGCTTCATAAGCTCTTTGTGCCATCAATGCATCAGCAATATCAACCATCGCATTTACGTTAGAAGTTCTTATATAACCGTTTTCATCAGCATCAGGGTGTCCCGGTTGATAGATTTTTTGTCCCAATGTCGGATCTTCGACAACACCTGTGAAACTTACTCCGCCTTGTTGATAAGGCAATGTACCAACCCCGAAGACATCTTCTTTTAAGGTATTCATAATCCCGTGAAAAGAAATCTCATCAGTTGCGTTCAACACAGGAATTTTTCTCACATAATTAGGGGTATCTAAATTGGCGATATTCTTGGCATGAATATCAATTCTTTTTCCATGAACTCTTAATGCGTTGCCGCCTATATCCATTGATTCAAATATACCCATTGTATTTACCTCTCTTTTTTGTTGAATGGTTTGTGGTTGAAGGGTTGAAGGGTTATTTCGTATTTAGTATTTTTATTATTACTGCTCTTCTGTTGATGTGTCTTAAACCTGAAACAAACCATTCAACCATTCAACCGTTCAACCCTTCAACTATATATTACTTCCCGACATTTATAGCCGTTTTAATCTCTGTTATTATATTGGACATTCTGCGTGTTGCCATTGAATATAAAATTGCGTTTTCTTGTATACGTAACAATTCATTTGCCGAATTTACAGGTTCCTCGTATCTGTCATCAATAATTGCAGATGCACCTAACCGTTCTGACAATTTTGTTTCCAACGGACTGTTCATTGTATTTAAATACTGTCCAAAATCAACATCTTGTCTTATATATCCGGGGGTATCAACGTTCGCAATGTTTGAACCTAATGCTCTTTGTTTTTGAGCAATTAAGTCCATCATCAAATTAACTTTACCCATACCGTCAAGTGGTGTATACATTTCTACCTCTCTTTATTTGTTGAATGGTTTTTGGTTGAATGGTTTAATGGTTATTTCGTTTTTTAGTTTTAATTTCTATAGTTCTCCTGTTGATAATGTCCTGATTTGATACAAACCTTTCAACTATTCAACCGTTCAAATATTCAACCATATTAAGCCTCTCTTATATTTATTGCTTTGTTATACATCTGATCAGCAACTTTTAATATCTGCATACTTGCAAGCATTGATGCATTTAATCTTAAAAGTTCGTTTGCGGAAGCATATACGCTGACATTTGCACGTTCTAACATTCCTTGCTTAAAGCAATCATGTCCTTTGGCCAAACGTCCTTCGCCCGCATCATCAGTCGCTATCATCCTGTTCATATCTGCCTGCTCAAGCCCTGCAGGATTGTCAAATCTTATTAAAGGTATATGTCCGAGTTTTTTAGGTTTGTCACCTTTATAATCATAAGCAACAACATCCCCGTTTTTCTTTATTTCAAATTTCAAACAATTTGAAGGAATTTTTATACCATCACCGACAATCCAACCGTCACTTGTAACCAAATAACCGTCTTTACCTTGTTTAAAAGCACCGTCACGAGTATATTGAATTTCGCCTGATGGAGATGTCACAGGAATATACCCCGGTCCGTCTATCGCAACATCAAAAGGATTTTCCGTAACTCGAACAGAACCCTGCTTGTAATCAGTGCGAACTGCACCCGTTAAATACCCGTCCTCTTTTAATATTTGCTCAAAAGATTGCTTTTTATAACCGTTCGTATCAACATTTGACAAATTATGCGCCAACATACCAAAGCGTTCAAATTGTATTAACGCATTGTTTGTTCCTTTTGAAATTATTGCTTGAAAGTTGTACATTTTTACCTCTCTTTGTTGGTTGAAGGGTTTATGGTTGAATGGTTTAATTGTTATTTCGTTTTTTTTATTTTTTTCTCTAGTTCTCTTGTTGATAATGTCCTAATTTGATATAAATCTTTCAACTATTCAACCTCTCAACAGTTCAACTGCTTTATGATGCAGAACTCAATTGTGATATAGCCTTACCCATAACCGAGTTTTGAAGCATAAACATCTGCCTGTTTGCATCAAAATTCTTCATTATAGGCATCATTTTTATAAATTCCTCCTGTAAAGACACGTTAGAAAATTCGTTATAACCCTGCTTTACATTCGGATCCATCACAACAAGTCCGTTTGCATCCACTACACCCAATCTGCCTACTAACGTAATTTCATGGGTATCAGCATTAAATACCGATATTTTACCGTTTCTGTCAACCTTTACATGGGTCAAATCCTGCGGAATGAACGGCAATTTTATCGGCAAACCGGCATCAGATAAAACATTGGCGTCTTCCAATGTTAATAAAGAACCGTCCTTGCCTAGCTTAAAACGCCCGTCACGAGTCAATTTTGTACCATTCGGAGTGGCAACCTGAAAATAACCTTTATTTGCCAAAGCAATGTCTAACGGATTTTCAGAAACCCCGATACGACCGACTTTATCATCAATAGTTTCAGATAACGCATTTACACCCAAATACTCAGCAAAAGATGAAACAATCGGCTCTTTTCGCTGGTATCCGATTTTATCAAATCCGCCAACGTTTTCATTACGCATTTCTAACAAGACACTTTGAAGATGCATAGCCCTTACAGATGTCGTTAAGCCATTGTTATTGTAATAAATACCACCGTTTAATCTCATTTTTACCTCTACTTTATTCTTATTATCGGATTAATTTATATTAATTATAAGTTTTTCCGATAAAAATCCTTCATTCGTATGAGTTTTAGCATGCATTTAATGATGTTTTTCTAAAAGTCAACATTTTTGAATATAAAAAAAATATAAAGATTGTAAAAAGTACACTTGATTTGTAAAAATATTTGGGGTAAAATATTATAAGAATAATTCGTGATTTTTTTCACAAATAAATTGCAGAAAAACATTTTTATATATATACTTTAAAAAAGGAGAATAAAAAATATGACAACAAAAAGCAAAAAAACTGTCGAAAAACTTGAAAAGACATTAAACAAATCAAATGTTGTAGATAGTGCGGAACAATTTGAACTTCTTATAGAAAGAGTAAAGAAAGCTCAAAAAATCTATTCTACATATTCACAAGAAAAAGTTGACGCTATATTCAAAGCTGCAGCAACAGCTGCTGATAAAGCTCGTATTCCTTTGGCAAGAATGGCTGCTGAAGAAACAGGAATGGGTGTTTTAGAAGATAAAATTATAAAAAATCACTTTGCAAGTGAATACATTTACAACAAACATAAAAACGCAAAGACTTGCGGAGTTATAAGTGAAGATAAAGCAAACGGAACAAAAATCGTTGCAGAGCCTTTAGGAGTTATTGCAGGTATTATTCCTACAACAAACCCGACTTCAACTGCTATTTTCAAATCACTAATAGCATTAAAAACAAGAAATGCTATTATCTTTTCACCACACCCGAGAGCAACAAAATCAACAATTGAAGCTGCAAAAGTTGTTTTAGAAGCTGCGGTAAAAGCAGGTGCACCGGAAGATATTATCGGTTGGATTGATGTTCCGTCAGTTGAATTATCGGGTCAGTTGATGCAGCACCCTGATATTGCTTGTATTTTAGCAACAGGCGGTCCGGGTATGGTTAAAGCTGCATACTCATCAGGTAACCCTGCATTAGGCGTAGGACCTGGAAATACTTCTGCTGTTATAGATGAAACTGCTGATATAAAAATGGCTGTATCTTCAATTATTATGTCAAAGACATTTGATAACGGTATGATTTGTGCTTCGGAACAATCCGTTATCGTAGTTGAAGATGTTTATGAAGAAGTTAAAAAAGAATTCCAATACAGAGGCGCATATTTAGTATCTAAAGCGGAAGAACAAAAAATGATAGACCTTCCGTTCATTGACCCTAACAGAGGAACTGCACATCCTGCAATTGTTGGTCAAAGCGCAGTTAAAATTGCAGAATTATCAGGCTTCGAAATCCCTGAATATTCAAAAATATTACTTTGTGAAAGACCTTCTGTTGATTGGAACGATCCGTTCTCAAGAGAAAAATTATCTCCAATCTTGACAATGTATAAAGCTAAAAATTATGAAGAAGCTGCAAAAATGGCTTATGAATTAGTTTCAAAAGGCGGTGCAGGTCATACATCAGTTCTTTATACAGATGCAAGAACATCGGAAAGAATTGATCACTACGCAGAATTGATGCCATCATGCCGTGTTATGATAAATTGTCCTTCATCACAAGGTGCAATCGGTGATTTATATAATTTCAGATTAGAACCGTCATTATCATTAGGTTGCGGTTCTTGGGGTAAAAACGCAGTATCAGGAAACATTGGAGTTGAACATTTATTAAACTACAAAACAGTTGCTGAAAGGAGAGAAAATATGTTGTGGTTCAAAGTTCCTTCTAAAGTGTACTTCAAAAGAGGCGCTACAGATTTAGCTCTACGTGAATTGGCAGGTAAGAAACGTGCTTTCATAGTAACTGACAGATTCTTGTTCAATTCAGGCGCTGTTGATGCAATAACAAAAGTTTTAGACGAAATCGGAATAGATCACGAAATATTCTTTGATGTTAAACCTGATCCGACTTTATCTACAATCAAACAAGCCATGGACATAATTAAGCCATACGAACCTGACGTATTCATAGCATTAGGCGGAGGTTCACCTATGGATGCCGCTAAAATTATGTGGTTAATGTATGAACAACCTGAAACAGATTTCTCTGATATTTCTATGAGATTTATGGATATCAGAAAAAGAATTTGTTCTATCCCTGATTTAGGAAAGAAAGCTACAATGGTAGCTATTCCTACAACATCAGGTACAGGTTCAGAAGTTACACCGTTTGCTATTATTACTGACGATGAAACTCATGTAAAATATGCCATTGCAGATTATGCATTAACACCAAACATGGCAATCATTGACCCTAATTTTGTAGACGGTATGCCGAAAGGTTTGACTTCTGCATCAGGTATCGATGCTTTAGTTCACGCAACAGAAGCTTATGTTTCTTGTATGGCAACCAACTTTACAAATTCTAACGCTTTAGAAGCTTGTAAATTGGTATTTAAATATTTGGAACGCTCTTGGAGCAACGGCGCAAACGATCCTCAAGCAAGAGAAAAAATGCACTATGCCGCAACAATTGCAGGTATGGCTTTTGCTAACTCTTTCTTGGGATTATGCCACTCTATGGCTCACAAATTAGGTGCTATGTTCCACGTACCGCACGGGGTTGCTAATGCTTTATTAATCAGACAAGTTATCAAATATAACGCTGTTGATTATCCGCACAAGCAAGCTATATTCCCTCAATACAAGTTCCCTAACGCAAAAGAAAAATATGCACAAATCGCTGATGAACTTGGTTTGGGCGGTAAAACAATTGAAGAAAAAGTTGAAAACTACATCAAAGCTATTGATAAATTAATGAAAGCTATCAACTTGCCTAATTCAATCAAAGATTTCGGTGTATCAGAAGAAGACTTCTACGCTAAATTAGATGAAATGGTTGAATTGGCATTTGACGACCAATGCACGGGTGCTAACCCTGCATATCCGTTAATGAGCGACATTAAAGAAATTTATATCGATGCATTCAACGGTGTTGTAAGAGATTACTACCCTGCAAAATCATCAAAGAAAAAATCTTCAAAATAATAATAAATTACGGATGCGCCCTATGTTTTGAAACATAGGGCGCATTTTAATATGTATTTTTCCTCCCAAATTAAATCCCCAACATCATCCTATTTACATTACCGCTGTAATACATTGAAGCAAACATCGCATTTTCATTTTGCTTCAACTGAGAATACTCAAATTGTAATTGTACTAACTCCTCTTTACACAAGGAATAATCCCGTTCATTATTATTAATGTTATTTTGGGTTTTAGAATCTATTTTGGCAGAAATTGCTTTGAAAATCTCTTCGATTGGCATACTGTGAGAAAAGCTTGCCCCTACTTGTTTAGCAAGTTCTCTTGCTTTTGAAATAACTGCGGACTCCGAAGAAATTTTGTTTTGCCCGTCTGAAGATTTTGATTTTTGAACAGCGTATATCTGAAGCAATTTTTCTATCAGAACTTTTGCTTGAGCTTCCGATGATACTGTTGAAGGGTCAATTCCAAGCGCGATAAGTCTTCGGCGAGTTTCTTCGCTTAAACA
>OMVC01000184.1 GCA_900314375.1 uncultured bacterium | reverse complement strand
TCCGGCGGATTTTCCACAATTGTCTTCATGTTCTTGACTTCATTCTGAATAGCTTGCAAGTGTTCCAATGCCATACGGAGTTCTCTTGTTGTAGGAATTGTATTTTGTGCACCAATATCGTGGTCTAATACAGATACAATCAATAATTTATCTAATGCTTCATCACCTGTAATTTGGCCTGTCATTTGGATTATTTGGTTACCGATGTTTTTATTCTTATTCTTGTTGAATACATCAACATAAGTAGCCATTTTTTCTGTTGTTGCACCTTTAACTGCTGAGCTTTCAACAGGGTTCTTGAAGAAACCAGTTAAGAATGCTAATGCAGGTGCGGCTATGATTGCCAATGGGGTTAATCCTGCTGCTGCTTCTGCAAGTGCAGTAGCTGTTCCAAAGGCTTTTGAAGTAGATGTGGCTGTAGTTGTTTTTGTTGCGGTTTGGGTTACAGTTTGTGTATCTTCAGCAAATTGACCTGCAATTCGTTGGTCACGTGTTCTGCCAAATTGATCAACAAAGGTATTTATAACATCTTCTGTCCAAGCTTCCGCATGAGCAGTTGCTGTTGCTGTTGCCTCAGCTGTTGCTGTTGCTGTTGCTGTTGCTTCTGCTTCTGCCGTAGCTGTAGCTTCTGATTTCACCTTATGCTTAGATAAGTATGCTGCAAGACCCATAGTTGCAAGCACAGGTACTGTCTCTTTAAAACCGTTAGTTATACGTTTACCAAGCGGGTTAGGCGCATCAAAGCCGTATGTTTCAAATAAATGTCTTATTTGTGCATTTGACAAATGGGTTTCGTTTTGAAGCATTTGTTGTTCGGTATAATCAAGTTTCATATCGCCGCCTGTCAAATCCATTAAAGCATTTTGAATTTTCTTGGTATCAGGTTTTGATGTCGGGTTACCGTTCTCATCTACTAATAATGTTGCAAGTTCTTGCCATACTCCTTGGGCTTCCAAGCTTTCTCCGCTTGCTTTAAGTCCGTTTTTACCTGCAACTTGCAAAGCTGCTAAAACTTCTAAATCTTTATCTGTAGCAACTTTGACATCTTTTTTGTCCGCACCGGCTGCAATTGCGGCATCCGCATCTTCTTGACTGTAGAATACTTGTCTGTCAACAATTCTGTTATTTGCTTTCACATCGCGATTATATGCACGTTTGTCTCCGCGAATACCTTTGCCTTGAGAAGCTTTACGAGCTTGTTTTACCTGAGCAAGTTCTTCTATTGAATCACCTCTTGCTTGTTGTTTTGCTACAAAGTCAGCTTCTGCTTTCAAGAAAGCGTCTGATTTTTGTTTGAATTCTTCATCATTCATTTTGCCTTGTTCGTGGTCAATTTGTGCTTTTCTGAAATCTGCTAAGGCTTGTCTGAAGTCTTTAACAGAAGCTTTAGCTTCTTTTTTAGCTGCTTTGGCTTTATCTTCCATTTTATCTTCTTTTGCTTTTAAATCACGTTTTACCTGTCTTAAAGCTTCTTTGTCTGTTCTTAATTCACCATTTTCATCTCTTTCTGCTTCAATCCACTTTCCTGTTTCTTCATCATAATAACGTGCCATTTCTGCTTTTTCTTGGCGTCTGGTATGTTTTTCCATTTTTTCTGTAGGAGCTTTTAAATCAGCTACAGCAGCTGTACCTTTTTCTCCGTTATCTGTATCTATTTTAACGCCTTTAGCATCAACACCATCATCTCTTACAACAATTGGTCTTGATACCTCATCAAGTTTTTTCTGAGCGGCATCTAACTCGCCTTGTTTTGCCGCAATAGAAGCTTCATCCGCTTTTTTTGCTTTCATATCAGCAAGTTCTTGTTGCAATTTTGCAACCTCTTTCATTGCTGCTTCTTGATCTTTCTTTTGTTGTTCAATCTTTTCTTTTCTCGCTTGTTGAGCCGGAGTCAAAGGTCTGTCTTTCTTATGTTCAACCTTTGTCCCTTGTTCAGCCTGTTCTTGCTTAAACTCCAAAATTTGTGTGTATTGCTCAGTTGTAATTTGACCGTTAGCTTTAGCGGTTCTTAATTCTTGAATAGTCATTGCCGTTAATTTAGGGTCTATTCCCGGTACGTTTCCTGCCATTGTTTTACATCCTTTCTTTTATACTTTAAGCTGCA
>OMVC01000088.1 GCA_900314375.1 uncultured bacterium | reverse complement strand
TATATACAAACGCAAGCTATTCTTTTTATATTCCTGATAATATAAACACAACGTATATAAATTTTGACATTAAAGAACTTGAATTTCCCGATCCCAACACTAGTCTTTTTGATTTTAAAGAATACTTAGATTATCACGTACAAGCAATAATCAACCAAAGAACACACAAAAATAAGCATTTTAATGGAAAATCACCAAATGAATTATGGTTAGAAAACTATGTACAACAGGAACTTCCGGATAAGAAATATCTTGTAGATTTGTGTTTAAGGAGCAAAAATCCTTTAAAAATTGGAAGGAACGGGATTTATGATTCTGTAACTCAAAGGTGGTATTGGGGAGATTGGATATCGTTTTGTACATCAAGAACAATGTATTTAAAAAGAGATATTTTTTCAAAAGATAACGGATATCTATATGATGGTAAAGATGGAAGAGGGCTTGGGGAGGTTTATATATTCCCGTCGGTTCCTGCATTATGCCGAACACCGGAAGATTTTGAACTCCTTAGACAAGCTATGGCGATAAAGAAAAGAGCATTAAAAAATACAAAATCATTTCTTGTGGGACTTAAAGATATTCCTTTTGAAGAACAAGTAGAAAATTATAAAATAGTTTATTCTCACGAAATCCCGGAATTTAATCCTAAGATAATAAAGCTGATGCGTGTTCCAAAAATGGAAGAAAATATAAGGAAAAGGTGCGATATATGAAGGTCTGCTACAAAAGAACGCAAATGAAACCAAAGGCGGAGCAGGTCAATACTTCACTCCTCGACCATTAATCAAGGCAATCGTTGAAGTTATGCGACCGACTCCTGAGATGACAATCTTAGATCCTGCTTGCGGTACAGGCGGATTTTTGCTTGCAGCTTATGATTACATGAAAAAACAAACAACCGACAAAAAACAAATCAAAGCCTTAAAAGAAGAAAGAATTTTCGGTAACGATAATACTTCTTTAGTTGTTAGTTTGTGTGCGATGAACCTTTATTTGCACGGTATTGGCGGAACAGAATGTCCGATTAGGCATTGTGATTCTTTGATGTCGGCAGGAGATGTTCGTTATGATATGGTACTTACAAACCCTCCGTTTGGTAAAAAATCCGCAACAAAAATTATGGGCGAAGACGGTTCAATAACTACAGAAAAAGAAGATTATCAGCGTGAAGACTTTATCGCAACCACCTCAAACAAGCAAATAAACTTCCTGCAACACATTATGACCGTTCTAAAAACTTCAGGCAGAGCAGCTGTTGTTGTTCCTGATAACGTTTTATTTGAAGGCGGAGCAGGAGAAAAAGTTCGCAAAAGATTATTGAACCAATTCAATTTACACACAATCTTAAGACTCCCGACCGGAATATTTTATGCACAGGGAGTAAAAGCAAACGTGCTTTTCTTTGACAAATTCCCACCAATTGAAAACGGGCACAGAACAAATGACGTTTGGGTTTATGATTTTAGAACAAATGTAAACTTAACTTTGGTAACGAATTCTCTGAATGACGACCACTTAAAAGACTTTATTGAGTGTTATTCTGCCGCTGATGTTACAAAGAGAAAAGAAACTTGGAGCGAAGAAAACCCAGACGGCAGATGGAAAAAATTCACTTATGACGAAATAATCAAGCGTGATAAGACAAATCTTGATATAACTTGGATTAAAGATGAAAGTTTGGCTGATTTAGAGAACTTGCCGGAGCCGGATGAACTTGCTCAAGATATAATCGAAAACCTCGAGGAAGCATTGGACATATTTAAAACATTGAAAGTATAGATTTTACAAATAAAAATTCATATAATTCTCATTAATAATATCCTGTTTGAAGGCGGAGTATGTATTAATTATCAAAAAGTTTTGCAAATACTATCTTTTTAATTTGATTATTCTTGATATAAAGCAAAAATTAACCTTAGCAAATTCACAGGAATTTTTGAATTTTAATGACATTAAAAAATTATCAGAGAGTTTTGAACTTTTTGACAGTATGTATTGAACAAATTGACAGGGAGTTTTAAACAAATAGGCAAGAATTTTTGAAATTTCCGAAAATCGAATTTTTTGCCAAATTTTGCTCGAAATTGGTTCGATTTTACATCAAAATTTTACAAATTGTTCAATTTTTGCTGACTCTCTATATCGATTTTACATCAAAATGAAACTGTACT
>OMVC01000185.1 GCA_900314375.1 uncultured bacterium | reverse complement strand
AATAAATATTATTTTTTTTATTCCATGAATTATTGGCAATATCTATAAACTTTTCGTAATTTATTTCATCTTTAAATTGTGATATGTCATATTCCTTATTTAAATAAGAAAAGTATTTGTGCATCTTTTGGTAATATATAGGTTTTATGGAATGATTTTTATTACCCCATAATTTGTAATAATATAAAAGACTACGAATACTGTATGGAATGTAGTTCTTTAGATATTCGTTTTTATGTAAACTGTGTAAAAACATGTTATACACATTCATTCGAGATTTTATATGATGTTTATATAGGTGGGTTTTTGATTCGGATACTGATTCTTCATATCTTCTATAGTTATAAAATGGTTTATCAATAACTGATACGCTTTTAGATTTAATTATTGCACCAAAATAAAACTCCGCATCATCTCCCATGCGTAATGATGCATCGAATTTTATATTATTTTTTTTTATAAAATCGGTATTATATATTTGTGTCCATGTATAAGCTGAAATCATGAATGGCTCTTTCAATTTCCACAACTTAATATCTGGATTGTTGAGTTCATCTCTATAACCGGAAAGATATTTTTCAGGAATGATGTTGCGACCTTCGTTTTCATAATATCTGTTATAATTGAATATAACAAAATCATTGTTGTTTTTTTTAATTTGGTTATAGCAAAGCTTAAAAGTATCAGGTTCAAGCCAATCATCTTGGTCAATAAACATTAAGTATTTTCCTTTTGCAAGTTTTATTCCTACATTTCTTGCGCCCCCTTGACCTATATTACGTTTATTGTGGATAATATGGATTCTGTTGTCCTTGTATTTGTATTCTTCCAGAATTTTTACAGAATTATCCTTTGATTTATCATCAACGCATATAATTTCAAAATCTCTAAAAGTTTGATTTAAAATACTTTCGATGCATTTACGAATGTATTTTTGTGCGTTATAAACAGGTATTATTATTGAGATTTCAGTCACTATTTCCCCCCCCCCATTCATTTTTTATTGTAATTATTAGCATAATTTTTAATTATTCTCTCTTCTTCTTTCCCTAATTTTTTATATGCACTGTGTCCAAATGTTATTTTGGACGGATATGACATATAATCTCCGTAAACACGTGATAAAAATGCTTGTGGATTATTCATACCCATAAATTCATATCCTTCAAATACTATTGGCTTTATTGGGAAAATTACATCGTAGCGTGTAAACCAATTATTCCAACAGTGGTTATACTGAATCCCCCATACCAAGTCCGAATTTTGGGGGATTTCGTCATTTGTGCATAAAATTTTTTCATTCATTGTCTTTTGGTGTAGTTGCTTTAATTCACTGTCATTTGTGCAGAAATCAATATTTGAGAGTACATTTTTTCTTATCTTTTTTATTTCTTTTGTTATATGCACCTGCTCGGTTGTTGTTAAAGTTTTTCCGTATCTGTAAAACGGAAATATATCGACAAATAAATGCGGACATTTTTTGTGCAGAACTTTTATCATATAAATATCAGGATTTCTTTTGTCCTTAAAATATTGAGCGTATATATTTTTGTCTCTTGAAAAATTTTCGAATGCCCCTATAATTTTTTCATAGTCGTCAAACAGCATGCCAACATCAATATCATCATCCCACGGGATAAACCCCTTATGCCTTACCGCGCCTAATAATGTTCCGCCATCCAGCCAATAAGAAAGTTTACTTTGGCGGCAAACATAATCTAATTCTTTCAGTAATACCAAATTGGCTAATTGAATATCTCTTATTCTGCCTTGCGCCGGTGGTAATTTTGTTATATCAACTCCTCTTGCTTTATATTTGTAAAAAGGATTTTGTTTTTTTAATTTAGAATATTCTCGCTTTGGAAATTTAATTTTTATACCAAATATTTCTAACAATATATGCGTTTCATCATAACTTTTTACAGAAACAGGGCAGTTCATATCGGGTTCAAAGTCCCTGCCGTAGAGGATTTCTTCTTCGTATGAAAATATTTTGTGCAATAATTCTTTCGCTATATTCATCTTAAAACTTACTACCTTATAGCATATTTTGTAAATATTCATATAGTCCAACTATATTAATATACTATTGAATAGTATATGTCAAGCATAAATATAATCCTGTATACTATTTAATTTGTAATTCAAATTTAAGATAATAAGTAAACAGGGGTTAGCATGAGTACTATAAAAAAATTATTGGGAAGAAGAATAAAAGAAATTCGCAAAGCAAAGGGAATAACTCAGGAACAATTGGCGGAAGCCATCGGTATAGGAACTCCCAATATAAGTTATATCGAAACGGGAAAATTTGCGCCAAATATTGAAAACTTTGAAAAAATTGTTAATGCCCTTGGTGTTGAACCATATGAACTTTATATGTTTGGTCCGCAAAAGACAACGGAAGATATAAAAAATGAACTTTTCAAGGCATTAGAGAATAATGAAAAATTATTAAAATTAATGTATAAATTTTATCTTTCGGTTAAATAATTTCCATTGAAGCTATTCTTTTAACTTCTTCTTTTTCTTCTTGGGTAAAGGCGTTTTCGTCCGTATGGTGCGGACAAATACTTTTTGGCAAATTCATATATTCTTTATACATGTTTTTTAGCATAAAATCAGCATCTGACGGGATACAAAATTGGTATCCTTCGAATACCGTTCGTCTAATCGGAAAAATTTGTTCGTAATCATATAGCCAATTTGCCCATCTGTGCGGGAAATCAAGTCCCCAATGAACGGTCGGATGATTTTCTTCGTTTGGAAATTGTCCTTTATTTATTACTTCGTTTGTTAAATATTTGAGTTTTTCCAATAATTTTTTGGTATCGTTTATTCTGAAAATGCTTCTGCTTAAGCGTTTTCTTATTGTCGTTAATTCTTTATTTAATTTAATCTTTTCGTTTCCTCGAACATCTTTTATATAAAAATCATGCGGGAAAATATCAACAAATGCTTGGCGGATTTTTTTGTGTCTGATTTTCAAAATACAAGTTGCAGGAGCATTTTTATCCCGATATAATTCGCAATACAAATCGGGGTTTGAGGTCGAAGAATTAAATGTTTCGATAAAATTTTCGTAATCCTCGCGCATCATATCAACATCAACATCATCATCCCAAGGGATAAAACCTTGATGTCTTATAGCCCCCAGCAAAGTACCTCCGCTTAACCAATATCTGATATTTTTTTGCGTGCATATCCTGTCGAATTCTTTTAGTATGGATAATAAACATAATTGATATTCGCGCAAAAAACCTTGAGCCTTCGGTATATCCGTTAAATCTTTATATTTGGTATAATCAGTTGTGATACGTTTTTTGTTTGAAGGTTTTAATATACGAAGCCTTATTCCGAAAATTCGTATGAGTTTATGGCTGTAATCCGCATCGGTTACCGAAAAAATATTTTTTAATATTTGTGCCAATTTATTTTCGCAATTCTCTTTCATATATCACTTCTTTTCACTCAAATTTATCAAAAAAAAATTGCCCCGTCAAAAACTGTTGGCATTATTTTTAAAATTGGTGTTATAATCTTTTTAAAAAGTATAAGGAGAGATTTATATGGAAGTAAAAATTGTAGAAAACATTAAAGAAGTCAAATGTGATGCGCTAATTATCAACAAATTTGAAGGAAAAGATACCTCAAATGATTTGGTAAATAAATTTGCGCCTGACTCATTTACGGGAAAAGAAGGGCAGATATTTGTAATACATACCCAAGGTCAATATCCCGCAGAGCAAATTGTTGCAATAGGTTTGGGCGAAGAAAATAAGGTTGATAATAATATAATAAGAACAAATGTTGCAAAAGCAGTTAAAAAATGCGCTGATTTAAAACTAAAAATAGTCGCGATAGATTTTGATACAAATTATAATTACGGCGCTCCTGCAGTTTTGGGTGCAGAGATTGCAAATTATCATTTTGATAAATATAAAAATAAAAAAGATAACAGAATTAGCGAATTATATTTATCAAATGTTGATGAAAATTTGGTAAACAAAGCTGTTGTAATCGCGGATTCAATGAAATTAACAAGAAATCTTGCTAATGAACCTGCAGCTTTTGCAACTCCGACTAAATTATCCGAAGTTGCACAAAATATCGACGGGATTGAAACAACTATTTATAATCAGGCAAGCATCGAAGAATTTGGAATGGGCGCATATTTGGCAGTTGCAAAAGGAAGCGCAGAACCGCCTAAATTTATTCACATGAAATACGTTCCTCAAAATCCTAAAAAACGTATAGCAATAATTGGTAAAGGTTTATGTTTTGATAGCGGCGGTTTGGATATCAAACCTGCAAATTCAATGCTGACAATGAAAGATGATATGTCAGGTGCAGCGTGTGTATTAGGTGTTATGAAGGCTGTTGCAAAATTAAAACCTGCCGTTGAAGTTCATGCATTGATTGCGGCTTGTGAAAATATGCCGTCAGGAAGCTCATACAAACCCGGTGATATTGTAACTGCAATGAACGGTAAAACAATTGAAGTTGACAATACGGATGCCGAAGGTCGTTTAACATTAGCTGATGCATTATGTTATGCGTGCAAACTCGGTGTGGATGAAGTTATTGATATAGCGACATTAACGGGAGCTTGTATGGTTGCGTTGGGAACTGCAGCTTCAGGCATTATGGGAAATAATGAAGATTTTATAAAAGAAATTATAAATACAGGTAAAAATGTCGGTGAAAAATATTGGCAATTACCTATGTGGCAGGAATATCGCGATAATATGGACAGTGATGTCGCTGATATGAAAAATACCGGAACACGCTACGGCGGGGCATCAGCTGCAGGCATGTTTTTAAAGGAATTTGTAACGGATGATGTAAAATGGGCTCATCTTGACGTTGCAGGAACCGCATTTATAGATAAGCCGATAAAAGAATTTTGCAAAGGTGCAACAGGTATCGGTGTAAGAACTTTGATTAAATATATTACGAAATAGTGGTAAATAACTGATGGAATAAAAGTCGGCGCGACTGCGCCGACTTTTATTCATGGAAATTAGAGGCGTAGATGGTTGGAGGCGTAGAGGCGAGAAGGTTGGAAGTTTGGATGTTTAGAGGTTTGGCTTTTATTTAATTAAAAGTTGAAAATGGAAAATGGAAAATTGTTTCGTTTTTTAATTTTCCCTCCCTTGGGGGAGGGTGTCGCACAAGCACAGGAGAGGGGGTATTGAGTAACCATGTCATTGCGAGCGAACGTTAGTGAGCGTGGCAATCCCATTGATATAATATGTCAATTTATAATTTGCCCAATTGTATCAATGAGATTACTACACATTCTTCGAATGTTCGTAATGACATGAAGTTGCATAGGGCAGGCGTTTTATATAATTGCAAATGGAAAGTGGAAAATGGAAAATTGTTTCGTTTTTTTATTTCCCCTCCCTTGGGGGAGGGTGTCGCACAAGCGACAGGAGAGGGGTTATTTAATGGGAAATTGAAACAGAAGTTCAGAAGCCAAGAATGCAGGAAAGGGTTTTATAGAATGGGAAAATGTCATGCTGAATTTATTTCAGCATCCGACATATAACAAATGAGCGTAAGACCCTGAACCGAGTTCAGGGTGACAAATCTGTATGGTGTTGTTTTTACACAAATCACATTGCAAATGGACGATTGTTCTTCCCCCATAACGGGGAAAGCTAGATGGGGTCTTGCATTGAACAAATCTTAATCACCGCCCTACCGGTTAAGACCCCTTGCCCTACGAGTGCAGACCCCACCCTAACTCTCCCCTTTGGGGAGGGTGTCGCACAAGCACAGGAGAGGGAGGGGGTATTTAATGGGAAATTGAAACAGAAGTTCAGAAGCCAAGAATGCAGGAAAGGGTTTTATAGAATGGGAAAATGTCATGCTGAATTTATTTCAGCATCCGACATATAACAAATGAGCGTAAGACCCTGAACCGAGTTCAGGGTGACAAATCTGTATGGTGTTGTTTTTACACAAATTACATTGCAAATGGACGATTGTCCTTCCCCCGTCCGGGGGAAGC
>OMVC01000089.1 GCA_900314375.1 uncultured bacterium | reverse complement strand
ATGTTTAACAATACAGACAAACGATACAACCAATTTAGCGAATATTTAAAGCAGCGTTTCGGTACAAAAGTTTATAAAATAACTCTTGATGCAGGATTTTCATGTCCGAATCGTGACGGAACAATCTCTAAAGGCGGTTGTATTTTTTGTGATGATACGGGAAGTTTTTCAAAAGCACATATTACATACCCCTCTATCGAAAAACAACTTCAAGAAGGGATTGAACACCTGCCCGCAAGGTTTAAAGCCAAAAAATTTATGTCATATTTTCAAGCATACACCAATACTTACAAGCCCGTTGATGAACTTGAAAAAATATACAAATCAGCGCTTAATCATCCCGATGTCGTAGGAATTTCAATAGGCACAAGACCTGACTGCGTTGATGATGATAAATTAAACTTAATCTCTGATATCTCAAAAGATTATTACACATGGATAGAATACGGTTTGCAATCTGTTCATAACAAAACCCTAAAACGAATAAACCGCGGACATGATTTTGAATGTTTTTTACGCGCGTATGAAAAAACAAAAGAAAAAGGAATAAATGTGTGCGTTCACGTTATTTTAGGATTGTGGGAAACAAGAGACGAAATGCTTGAAACCGCCCAAAAACTTGCAAACCTGAAAATTGACGGCATAAAAATTCACATGCTTTGCGCACTAAAAAATACAAAACTTGCAACTATGTATGAAAATAATGAGATTGATTTTATGACAGAAAATGAATATGTAAATTTAGTTTGTGATTTTTTGGAGCTTTTACCGCCTGAAACGACAATACACAGGCTTGCAGGAAACGGATACCGCCAAAACCTTATAGCTCCGAGATGGTTAGGCGCAAAATTCGATTGCTTAAATAAAATTGACCGAGAATTTATTAAAAGAAATTCTCACCAGGGCTCAAAACTCATCCTGCCAAATTAATTAAAACAAAATAAAAAGGCGCTGAAATATATCAGCACCCAAGAAGATTGATTATGATGGATGATTCGATTTTTTAATTTTCCCCTAAAATTTTTCCCTAAACTTTTTCTTTATTTTCCCGAAATATTTTTTTTATTCTCTACAGATTTTTACTATCTGTTTTTCCCCGTTATTCTGTTTCTTTAATATCCCTTACATTTATATAAAAACTTTTTATTATAAAAAATTGCTATAATTTTTATATATTGTTAAGATATTTTAACATTATTTTTTACATCAGACTCTGACACACTTTTCACTAACGCGTAGTAGACTTGAGAATCTATATTACCGTTTTGAACATCTTTATATAAAATCGTTAAAGCCTGTTGAGGAGTATACGCATCCTTGTACACGCGTTTTTCGGTTAATGCGGAATACATATCCGCCAATTTTAATATTTCCAAATTTATATCAGGAATGTAATTTTTTGATTTTTTAACACTGTGGTGATAACGAACCAAATTCAAAATATTTGGATTTATACCCGTATTTTTCAATAATTGATACCCGATTTCTGAATGTAAATCCATTATATCGTGTTCTTCTTTTGTCAAAAGACCTTGTTTATTCAAAATTTCCGGTGGAATCAAGACTTTTCCGATGTCATGAAGCATTGCTCCGTCTTTTAAAATAGCCATATCAACATCACTTCTTAATGACGGAGGCAAATTCTTGACAATCTTTGCGCAAATCTCTTGAGTATCTTTACAATGACCGTTTTTAAGCTCCTCTAACTCTTTCATATTCAACCGTACAGGAATTTTATTCGAAGCCAGCAGCATAGAAAGGGCAGGATTTTGTGCAATTAAGTTTTTTATTACATTTTCATCAAAATAACGCGTTACGGAATTGCTTTGGAAACTGTCAAATTTTGTTGAGTTTCCAAAACTTGTTCGACTGTTTTTATTCAATTGTATCGGCTGCGATATTCCGACAAAAATTTTGTTCGGATCAAATAAGATTCCCACTATTTACACACACCAAGATTTTCCACACTACTTACTTTTATATAAAGTATTATTTTTAAAAAAATTTGCGCATATATAAAAATATTGTAAAAAATTTTAATATTTGAAAAGAATTAATGATAAAATTGATTATGTTATGAAAGAAATAAAAACAGTTTTGATATGCGGAATAGGAGCTGTCGGCTCAATTTATGCAAATAAAATTAATCAATATGACAGCAATAATCTAAAAATTTTAGTTGACGAAAACAGATTAAAACAATACACCCAAACTCCTAAAATTTTTAACGGTAAAGAACTTATTTTAGATTATATATTGCCTGATAATACAAATTACAAGGCCGATTTAATAATTATTGCCACAAAATATGACGGTTTAAATGATGCAATAAAAAATATTAAAAATTTTGTAAAAGAAGACACTATAATTTTATCTTTGCTAAACGGCGTAACAAGCGAAGAACTTATCGCAGAAGTTTACGGTTCAAAACACGTTCCGCTTGCCTATTTTATCGGACACAGCGCTATGCGCAACAAAAATATCATCACCCACGACGGTATAGGCGACATTGTTTTCGGCATAAAAGATGAAAAAACTAACGATATAAATGATATTAAATTGTTAAAAGATTATTTTGATAAAATCGGAATCAGCTATAAAACACCACGCAACATGTATCGTTCTCTATGGTTAAAATTTATGCTTAATATCGCAACCAATCAACCGTCTGCCATTTTGAATATGACTTTCGGACAAATGCAAAAGAACAAAAATTTTCAAAATTTCTACATTAAAATAATGGAAGAAGTTTTACAAATAGCCGGAGCAGAAGGCGTTCAAGATACGGAAACAATGATACCCGAAGCGATAGAAGCTTTTAATAAAATGATGTCGAACGGAAAAACATCTATGCTCCAAGATATTGAAGCAGGCAGAAAAACCGAAGTCGAAATGTTTGCCGGTACGATTATTAAACTCGGAGAAAAACATAATCTCCCAACCCCTTATAACCATATCCTAAAAGATATGATAGAAATCATCGAAGAAAACTCTCTAAAGATTTGACACGCAATAAATCTTTAGCTTGCCCTCCTGCCATCTTGTCCTCTGTAATCAGCAAGATTGTGCAACTTTTCTTACATAAGAATAGTATTCATTATTTTTATATTGTTTAATATTTTCTAAAACAACCTCTTTGGGCAAAAATCCCATACGCATAGCGATTTCCTCAAGACAAGCAATTTTTATACCCTGATTATCCTCAATAGTTTGGATAAATTGACTTGCCTGCAACAAGGAGCGATGAGTCCCTGTATCTAACCAAGCAAATCCCCTGCCAAAGGTTTGTACATTTAATTTCCCGTTTTCCAAATAAATTCTGTTTAAATCCGTTATCTCGTATTCCCCGCGAGCAGAGGGCTTTAGAGATTTTGCATACTCAACAACTTTATTATCATAGAAATACAAACCAGTAACCGCATAATTTGACTTGGGCTCTTGCGGTTTTTCCTCAATTGATACAGCTTTTCCTTCTTTGTCAAACTCGACCACACCGAATCTTTCAGGGTCTTTTACCTGATAACCGAAAACAGCAGCTCCGCCGTTTTGCTCAATACTTTCTATTGCCGTACGCATCATCCCTGAAAATCCCGGACCGTAAAATATATTATCTCCTAATATCAAAGCGACATCGCTATCGCCTATAAATTCTTCGCCCAATGTGAAAGCTTGAGCTAACCCGTCAGGAGACGGCTGTTCTTTATAAGAAAATTTTACCCCGAACTGCGAACCGTCGCCCAAGATTTTCTCAAAATTCGGTAAATCCTGCGGGGTGGAAATTATCAAGATATCTTTTATTCCTGCAAGCATTAAGACAGATAGCGGGTGATAAATCATCGGTTTATCATAAATAGGCAATAACTGTTTTGATACAGACATTGTGGAAGGATATAATCTTGTTCCAGAACCGCCAGCTAGTACTATACCTTTCATATAAAACTCCTTTTTTTAGATATTACTTCAAATTCCATCCCTTGTCAAAGCAAAGGTTATCTCAACGCCATATAATCAGCCAAGGCCTTCTGCCAATGACGACAAAGTCCGCCATTATCCATTACGCTATATTTAGGACGTTTCGCAGGGCGAGGGAACTCTTCTGTCGTGCAAGGAAGTAAATTAACATCCAAATTTGCAAGTTTAAAAATTTCTTTTGCAAACCCGTACCAGCTTGTAGAACCGCCGCCGCAAGTATGATAAATTCCGTAAGGCATACTTTCTTCCAATATTTTTACTATGGCATTAGATAAATCGACAGTCCAAGTCGGGCATCCCGTTTGATCATCCACAACTTTTAATTCCGGTTTCACATCGGCAAGCGCTATCTTATCCGCCTGTGCAATCACAGATTGCTCCTCTCCCTGCGCTTTCGCTTCGGTCGTAACGGCGGTGGTATTATATTTCGCCCTGCTCGACTTGCTTGAGCAAGTCGACTCCGGCTTCACATCGGCTAGCGCTATCATAGTTTCAACAAAGTTCTTGCCATGAATTCCGTATAACCAAGCTGTTCTGCATATATAAAACTTCTTACAATATTTTTGTACAGCCTGTTCACCTTCGTATTTCGTTAAACCGTAATTGTTCAACGGAGAAGTTTCATCAGTCGGCTTATAAGGTTTTGCCCCGTTTCCTTGAAAAACATAATCAGTCGAAATATAAACCAAAGTTATATCATTCTGCGCGCAAGCTTTTGCTAAATTTTCAGTACCGACAGCATTTATTTTATGAGCGGTATCATAATCTTCTTCAGCCTTATCAACATTTGTATATGCAGCACAATGAACTACTATATCAGGTTTTTCTTCCGATAAAACTTTTTTTACCATATCCGAATTAGTTATATCAAGCGTATTTATATCTGTTTCAACAACTTCATACCCTTCATCTTCCAATATCGGGCATAAATCTTGTCCTAACATTCCGTTTGCACCGGTCACCAAAACAAGAGGTTTGGAAGTATTGATGTTTAGAGGTTTAGCTTTTTTGTTATTATTCATCATTCATCCTTTATTAGTTTATTATATAGCGAATTAATTTGTTTACCTAAAGATTGCATTTCATTAAGTATATTTTCATCAACTTTAAAATATTCAAGTTGCTCACATATTAGTAATATACACTGAACTTCCGATCTTCTTATTTTCGATAGATTTTATCCACTCTTGGTTATTCAAATACCAATCAATTGTCAATTTTATGCCTTCTTCAAATGTGATTGACGGCTCCCAGCCAAGTTCAGATGTTATTTTATCGTTTGCAATCGCATAACGTCTGTCATGTCCCAGTCTGTCTTGAACATATTCAATGGATGTTTCGTCTTTACCCATAGCATTCAAAATCAAATGAGTAATTTCTAAATTGGTTTTTTCGTTATGCCCGCCTATATTATAAACCTGCCCTATTTTCCCATTATGCAAAACAACATCAATTGCTTCACAATGGTCATATACATAAAGCCAATCACGAACATTCAACCCGTCACCATATACAGGAACTTTTTCCCCTTTTAACAGTTTTGAAATAAAGAACGCAACATCAATTGCTTCACAATGATCATATACATAAAGCCAATCACGAACATTTAACCCGTCACCATACACGGGAACCTTTTCTCCTCTCAAAAGTTTTGAGATAAAGAACGGAATTAATTTTTCCGGATACTGATACGGTCCGTAATTATTTGAACATCTTGTATTTAATACAGGCAATTTATACGTTTCGTAGTATGCGCGAACAAGCAAATCCGCACTTGCTTTACTTGCGGAATACGGACTGTTCGGAGCAAGCGGTGTTGTCTCATAAAAATATCCGTCTTTACCCAAAGAGCCGTAAACTTCATCTGTCGAAACCTGCAAATATCTTTCAACTCCTAATTCTTTGCATGCCTGTAAAAGGTTCAATGTCCCCTGCACATTTGTTTCTACAAATATTTCGGGATGTTTAATAGAATTATCAACATGCGATTCTGCAGCAAAATTCACGACACAATCACATTCGCAAATCAAATCCCTTACAAGTTTTCTGTCACAAATATTGCCATGAACAAATCTGTAGTTCGGATTATTTTCAACATCTTTCAAATTTTCCAAATTACCGCAATAAGTCAAAGCATCTATATTTATAACTTTATAATCCGGATGTTTTGTTAATACATGTCTTACAAAACAACTTCCGATAAATCCTGCTCCGCCTGTTACTAGTATTGTGGTCATTTTATATTCTCCTTTTTTATCAGATGCAAAGATGCAAAGTATATTAATAATTAAGCTTCTAACAATTTGCTTCTTTACATCTATAATGTTGTTCTATTTCCCAAAAATCTCTTTTAAAGATTTTTGATGACTGTCTTTTTCCGAAAGAATCGGCTCAAAATCTATTCCCCAATCTATTGCGATATCCTTATCACTCCACAAAATACCGCGGTCCGCTTGAGGATTGTATTCGCCTGAAGCCTTGTATAATAATTCAACTTCATCAGATAATGCAACAAATCCATGCGCAAAACCTACAGGAATATAGAGCATCTTTTTATTATCCTCTGATAATTCCACTTTAACATATTTACCGAATGTAGGCGAATTCGGACGAATATCAACGGCAACATCATAAATCCTTCCTTTTGAACATCTGACAAGTTTTGCCTGTCCGTAAGGCTCTTGTTGATAATGTAACCCGCGCAAAACCCCTTTTGTTGACTTTGAGTGGTTGTCCTGATTGAATTCCACATCAATTCCGTTTGCGCAAAATTCTGATTTCTTATAACTTTCCATAAAAAACCCACGATTATCCCCAAAAACTTTCGGGGTTACCAGTATAACATCCGAAATACTCTGTCTTTCAAATTCAAACGGCATATTTTGCCTCCTTATAATTTTTTCAATTTTGCATAAGCCGCATCCATAGCTTTCTTTCCTAATTTTCCGAAATCTATGGTGTACATAACACTCTCACCTAAATGCATAACATCAGTTATGTGTCCTAACCCCATTTGCGAATGGAAAACCCTTTGCCCAACATCATATACTTCCGTCACAACGGCATTTCCTTTTAGCGCTTCTTCTCTTTTTTGAGCTTCTAACTGTTCTTGAGCCAAGCGTTGTCTTCTTTCTTCCTTCATTCTTTCTATTGCGCTATATCCGTCAAATGATAAAGGTTTTTGAGCCTTTGCCTTGTTAGCGGCAGATTTTATAATAATACTTTTTGGCGGAGTCCTTTTTACGGTAGAAGTCGACAATCCGCGTTTTGACGGTGCAACAAAATTCGCGCCAAACCCTGAAGACGGTCTTACATACCCGTCAGAATCAGTACTTATACTTGAACGACTATAATTCGATTTTGCACGAGTTACCGCACTTCTAAAGGTTGATTCTTCTCTTGTTGAATAATCATTATCAGATTCAAACGACTCAATTAAATTCGACGGGATTTCTTCAATAAATCGCGACGGATTGTAATACTTATATTCCCCCCACATCTGACGACGTTTTGCAGAAACCAAATACAATTTTTCCTTTGCTCTGGTTATTCCGACATACATTAAACGACGTTCTTCCTCCAATTCAGACGGATTCATGGAATTGATATTTCTTTGGCTCGGGAAAATTCCTTCATCCAAACCTGCTATAAATACTGTCGGGAATTCCAAACCTTTTGCCGCGTGCAAAGTCATCAACGTAACATTATTTGATTCTTCATTCATTGAATCCAAATCAGATACCAAAGCCACTTGCTGTAAAAATTCCGACAATTGATTATCTTGTTCTTCAGGAACAAAATCTTGTGCAACGTTTACAAGTTCTTGCAAATTGTTTATATCATCTTCAATTTCAGGGTCAGAAATTGCTTTTTCTTGCAATTCCGACAGATAACCTGTTTTTTCGATAACCAGAGTCATAAAATCTTTTAATGAACAAGTATTTTGCGCTTGTTGGAACTTATGTATCAACGATGCAAAATCCTTTAATTTTGCGCAAGTTTTAGCATTAAATTCCGAATACTCATCACAAATTTTTATCGCCTCAAATAAACTGATATCCTGTTCATTTGCAAAATCAGAAAGGTGTTTTACGGTTGTTTCACCTATTGCGCGCTTAGGTACATTTATAATCCTGCGTAAACTCTGTGAATCATCAGTATTATTTATAAGCTTTAAATAAGCAAGAACATTTTTAACTTCGGCTCTGTCATAAAACTTTGTACTGCCGTAAATTTTATACGGAATACCTGCCCCCATACAAGCTTCTTCAATTTTTCTCGATTGATTGTTTGTTCTGTACAAAACCGCAAAATTGTTATAATTTCCGTGTGCATTCTGTCTTATGTTACGGATAATATAATTTGCCTCGTCAGTTTCATCCGCAGCTATGTAATAACTTAATTTTTCACCTTCACCTTTATTTGAATAAAGGACTTTTTCAACACGCTCGTTATTGTTTTCAATTACATTATTTGCAGCGTTCAAAATATTACCTGTCGAACGATAATTTTGCTCTAATTTTATTAACTTAACATTTTTATAATCGTGCTGAAAATTCATAATAATCTTGAAATCCGCACCGCGCCATGAATATATTGATTGGTCAACATCACCCACAACACACAATGAACGTTCTTGCGGAATGTCAGGTTTCATGCCGGTATAAAGCATATTTACCAACTGATATTGAGCAATATTTGTATCCTGATATTCATCAACCAGAATGTGGATAAAACGTTCATAATATTTTGTTCTGACTTCTTCGTTTTGCTCAAGCAATTTAACCGTCAGAAGCAGCATATCATCAAAATCTATTGCATTATTATTGTTCAAAGATTTTTCGTATTCTTCAAATATAGCTGCAATCTTTTGCGATTTAAAATCTCTTGCTCTGGTTGCAAAAGCGTAAGCATCCTGCATCTTGTTTTTTGCATTGGAAATTATTGATTTTACAAGTTTAGTTTGATACTGTTTTTCATCAAGGTTTAATTTCTTTATAATACGGGTAATTATTTGATTTGTATCCGAATCATCATAAATTGTAAAATTTTTGTCTAAATTTTTTCCTGTTGCAGTATTATATTTGTCGATATTTTCGCGTAAAATTCTTCCGCAAATACCGTGAAACGTACCAACCCACATGTATTTTACGGTATCTTCACCCAAGATTTTGCCGATACGTTCTTTCATTTCACGGGCAGCTTTATTGGTAAACGTCACCGCCAAAATATTCCATGGTTTAACCCCGTTTTTTATCATATAAGCAATGCGGGTGGTAAGCACTCTGGTCTTGCCTGAACCGGCACCTGCAAGTATCAATAACGGACCTTGAGTGGTTTTTACGGCTTCAAGCTGCTCTTTATTCAAATTTTCCAATAGATTTTCCATGACCTCTTCCCAAATCAAAAAAGATATGCTATAATTATAGCATATTCAAAAAATGTAAATAATGCAATTAGAGGGTAAAAGAAAAAAATGACAGAATGTGATATGGAAATTTTATTATCAGACGAAAACAAAGAAGAAAAAGAAAATTCAATTGTAGTTCCGATTGATGATGATATGGATACTGTAAAAACATCCGGTCCAAACACTGTTGACGAATTAGCAATGGAACTGGCAACAATAAAACAATCCGCAAAGAAAATCGCAATAATCGGCAGCAGAAATCTTCCTATCACACATCAACAAATGATAGAAACTCTTGCAACAGCTTTAGTTATGCAAGGGAATACCATAATCACATCCGGCGGTTCTTCTGGAACAAACGCTGCAGCTATACGAGGAGCAATGAAAGCCAACCCTGATAAGTTAAGAGTAATATTACCGCAAACTATCGGACAACAACCATCGGACGTTCAAGATCAATTGATTGGTGTTCCGAATATTGTTGAACATGCAGACAGAGCAATGATGACATTGGCTGATGCTTCAAGAGTTTGCAACAGAGAAATTATTGACGAATGTAATCAATTGATTTGTTTCTTATCTCATACAAGTAAAACTTTGTATAAAGCAGTTCAATATGCCGAAGAAGG
>OMVC01000093.1 GCA_900314375.1 uncultured bacterium | reverse complement strand
ACAGCAAATGTCATAAACGCTTTGTATCCTTTTATTTTTATTATGAATGATACATGCGTCAATTTGTGTCATATGGTTTTATAGTTTAAATCTGCTCCTGAATTTTGATTTTGCAAGTTTATCTAAAATATCCATCACTAAGCTCTATTTTGTGGCAAATAATTTCTTACTTTTTCAGGAAGCTTTGATTCTATAAAACTTCTCAATTTATCAACATTTTTGCTATAAATTACCCCTGCATACAAAATGATTAAGCCTGTAATTAAAACTACACTTGTTAATAATGTCGTATGATTTTTAATATTATCAATTTCCAAATACATAATATACTCAATTACTCCAAAGATACCTATGATTGAGAATGGTTTGCGCTGAATCATCAAGCCAATGAATATATAGATTAAGCTCAACACAAAACATATCAATTGGTCTTGCCAAACTCCGATGTTCAAGACATCAAGAAGCGGTATTGCAAACATAAAGAATCCTGTTGCACCGACCAAATACATCCACATTGAATAATCTGCTTTTGTTAATCTGTCTTTAATAAACCCAATTATGCTCAGTCCTGCTCCGAAAATCATGTTACTTGTGAAAAAGATTTTCGGCGTAATGTTTTTGTAGCCATAAATAAAATCAACAATAGTCATAAATATTGCATAGGAACAGAAAATAGTCGGAACTGCTAACAATGATGCCGGTCTGAACTTTTGTAAAATAGTGTTGGCAATAATTGTCAAGGCAGAAAGTACAATTACAGGGCATCTGCACAAATCCCAATAGTTAGGAAGCTTATCCATATCAGAAAAATGAGGGAAAAATCCCGTCATTTTTTCAATATCCATTACAATAAATCCGACAGCAGCAATAAAAAGAAAATACAAAATCCCTGCAGGAAGTTTTTCATTCTTTCTCCATAAAAATTCTCCGACCCCTAGGAATAATACAGCGTATATTGTTCCTAGCATTAATATCATTGCATATGTGCTATGTTGAATGGTATCAGACATCAAAGCTGTCATTGCACCTAGCATTATAAATCCACCAATATAGTACAAAACTTTAACAACTGTTGAAACTTGTTTTGGTTCATTATTATTCTGATAATATAAATCAATCAAACCGTTTCTCTGTGTTTCATTAATTATATTTTTTTCAACTCCTAAATTCAAAATTTTCTCAAAATCCATAAAATTCTCCTTTATGTGCATATCTTACCACAATAATATAGTAATTTGTTATTGTGTCAGAAACGGACATATTAGAAATTGATTTTGAACACCATTTGAACGGGGATAAAACGGGGGTAAATTTATAAATTTCAAAACTCAATGCTGATACGGTTTTCAAGGCATTATACATCACATTAAAACTTTGATGTTGTTTTATGATTAGATAATATATTATCTATATATTGACATTTTTGATAAAATCGGTTAATATATTATCTATGAATAATCAATTTTTAAATCAAAAAACTCCTAATGAAATTGTGAAAAGTTTAGCGGATAAAATCAAAGAACACCGTAAAAAATTAAAAATTTCGCAAGAGGTTTTATCGCAAAAATCCGGAGTTAGTCTTGGCAGCATTAAAAGATTTGAAACAAAATACGAGATTTCTTTGCAATCTTTTATTAAAATTGCTATCGCTCTTGATTTAGATAATGACTTTGAAAATTTATTTACACAAAAAACTTATGCTTCGATTGATGAGGTGATTAATGGATAATTATAAATATCTGAAAGTTTTTTATAATGACAAATTAGTCGGGACTTTGGCTAAGACTCCGGATAGGCTCGTTGCCTTTGAATATGATAGTGAGTGGATCGCAACTTGTTTTAGTGTTTCGCCGTTTTCGCTGCCGCTTCAAAAAAAAGTATTTATACCAAAATTTGAACCGTTTGACGGATTATTTGGTGTGTTTAATGACAGTTTGCCTGACGGTTGGGGGCGATTGTTAGTTGACCGCCTATTGCTAAAAAATAAAATTAACCCAAGTGAAATTGATAATTTAAACCGCCTTGCAGTTGTGCAAGAATGCGGTATGGGGGCATTAACTTATAAGCCTGAACATAAATTTGAAACACAAGAACAAGAATCCGATTATGACAAGCTTGCACAAGAGTGTTCAAAAATATTAGAGTCACAGAATTCCGATAACTTAGATGAACTATTTAAATTAGGTGGTTCATCAGGTGGCGCAAGACCGAAAATCCTTACAAAAATCAATGGGGAAGATTGGATAATAAAATTCCCGTCTTCGCAGGATCCAAAAAATATAGGCGAACAGGAATATAAATATTCACTTGTCGCAAAAGACTGCGGAATAAAGATGAGCGAAACAAAACTTTTCGATTCTAAAATTTGTTCAGGTTATTTTGGAATTAAACGATTTGACAGAGGGGTAAATGAGGGGAAAGACAAAAAAGTACACATGGTTTCTGTTAGCGGATTATTAGAAACAAGCCATCGTCTGCCGAATCTTGATTACAATATTTTGATGAAATTGACTCTCGAATTAACAAAGAATTATCAGGATATTGAGCAGTTATATAGACTTATGTGCTTTAATGTTTTTGCACACAACAGAGATGATCATTCAAAGAATTTCTCGTTTTTGTATGATGAAAGTCAAAAAGAATGGCACTTATCACCTGCTTATGATTTGACTTACAGTTCATCATTTAACGGAGAACACGCAACAACAATAAACGGTGAAGGCAAAAATCCAAGTTTAGAGGATATTTTAGCAGTAGCTAAAAATATCGGAATAAAAGAAAAACAAGCGCGTGACATTGCTCTTGATATTAAAGACAAATGTTTGTCATTGTTTGATTAAAATTTGTCAAATTTCAAGTAAAATTAAAGTTGTAGATGTAGATTATCAGAGAGATTGAGAAAAGTACCCCCGGAAGTTTGAGAGAATTCTC
>OMVC01000207.1 GCA_900314375.1 uncultured bacterium | reverse complement strand
TATTTAGTGTTAATGTTAAAAGATATGGCACAATTCAAAAATAAACGCAGCTCGTTTACTCGCTATTTAGATTTTATGCTGAAAGACAGTCCGGCAGCGAGAAGTATTTTGAATGAATCTGACCCTGATTGTGCGCAAGCAAAGGCTGAAGTTATTTTATTTGATTTATTGTCTTCTTTTTTAGTTTATGCTGATTCAAATCCGTATATGTTGGCAGTGTTTAATAATGAAACATACCAAAAATATAGGCCGTCATTCTCAAATCATATGACAAATATTATAGATGATATTATTAACAAAATGAATCCTGATGAAAAAATGATGTTTAACTGTTCTAATGATTACCTTAAAATAATCAATAAAAAAGCATAGTTGTTATAAACAACTATGCTTTTAATAAATAAAACTGATTCTAATTGATGCAATTTGCTTTATCTTCCTCTGTTACACCTTTTAATGTAAGGTTGACTCTGCCTTTTTCATCAATCTTCACAACTTTAACGATAACTTCATCCCCGATATTTAAATGCGGTTCGATAGTTTCGATTCTTTCGTTGCAAACTTGAGAAATATGAATCATACCGTCTTTGCCGCCGCCTAATTCGACAAATGCACCGATAGGTATAATTCTTACAACTTTACCTTTAATTACCATACCCACTTCAGGTTTAAAGGTGATATCTTTAATCATTTTAATTGCAATTTTAGCACCTTCCTGGTCGTTTGAGGTAATCGTTACAACACCTGAATCTTGAATATCGATTTCAGCACCTGATGCGTCAATGATTTCTCTTATTTGTTTGCCGCCAGGCCCGATTACAGCGCCGATATCTTCAGTTGGAATTGTCATAGTTGTAATGCTTGGTGCAAACGGTGATAATTCCTTAGCCGGTTCTGTAATAACTTCTCTCATTTTACCTAAAATATGTAATCTGCCTTCTTTTGCTTGGAATAAAGCTCTGCGTAATGTTTCATTTGGAATACCTTTTGCCTTCATATCCATTTGCAAAGCGGTAATACCGTCATCATTACCCGTAACTTTGAAGTCCATATCGCCTAAGAAGTCTTCAATACCTTGAATATCGGTTAATACAACAGGTTCATATCCTTCTTCTTTAATCATACCCATTGCCACACCGCCAATCATACATTTAACGGGAACACCTGCATTCATCAATGCCATTGAGCTTCCGCAAGTAGAACCCATTGATGTAGAACCGTTGGATTCTAAAACGTCAGAAGTTACTCTGATTGTATATCCGAATTCTTCAGGACTAGGAAGCGCAGGAATATTTGCTCTTTCTGCCAAATTACCGTGTCCTACTTCTCGTCTTCCCGGACCTCTTAAAGGTTTTACTTCACCTACTGAAAATCCAGGGAAGATGTATTTGTGCATATATGTTTTTTCAGTTTGCGGATCAACCCCGTCAAGTTCTTGCTTCATTGCTGGTCCAGCTAAAGTTGCAACTGAAAGTATTTGAGTTTGACCTCTTGTAAATACCGCAGAACCGTGTGCTCTTGGAATGACACCAACTTCGCACCAAATAGGACGAACTTCGTTTGGCTTTCTTCCGTCAGCTCTGACGCCTTCATCCAAAATCATAGCACGCATAATGTGTTTTTCTGCTGCTTTGAATTCTTCTGCTACAAAGTCAATACCTGTTTCTTCAATGATTTGTTTAATATAGTCATCTTCAGGAAGTGCATCAATTTTTTCTTTAACAAGTTTTTTAGCTTCTTCCAATTTATTTTGACGATATTCTCTGTCAAAATTATGATAAGCGTCAAAAATCATATCGTGAGCTGTTTCTTCAATAATTTGAGCGATTTTTGAAGTATCATAAGGATTTGTAAATTCTTCTTTTGTTACTCCGCATTGTTTTGCAAATTCAACTTGTGCATCACATTGTTTTCTGATTTCGCCTTGTGCAAATTCAACAGCATTCATAATATCATCTTCCGTTACGAATTTACATCCTGCTTCAACCATAATAACAGAATCATGTGTACCTGCTACAACGATATCTAAATCAGATTCGTGAGCTTGTTTATGCGTAGGGTTTGCAATGAAATTACCGTTTTCATCGCGAGATACTCTAACTGCTCCGATAGGTCCTTCAAACGGTGCGCCTGATAGCATCAATGCGCAAGATGCACCTAACATTGCCAATGTATCAGGTTGATTTTCTTGATCATAGCTGAATAATTGTGCAACAATTTGAATATCATTTCTGTATCCTTTTGGGAAAAGCGGTCTTATCGGTCTGTCGATTAAACGAGATACCAAAATAGCTTTATCGCTGGCTTTTCCTTCAGATCTGTTGTATCCGCCCGGAATTCTTCCGATAGCAGACATTCTTTCTTCATAATCAATTAATAACGGGAAAAAGTCTATACCAACTCTCGGTTCTTTTGAAACAACGCAGTGTACAAATAACATTGTATCACCGCATCTTACTGTAACAGAACCGTTTGTTGATTGAGCATACTTCCCTGTTTCAATAGTGACGGTTTTCCCGCCTATTTCCAATTGGAAACTTTTTGTTTCAGGTTTCATAAAATACCCTTTCTTTCTCGTGCTCTTTCTTAACACGTTTTACTATACACTTCCTGTTTACTATTTCATTGTATCGTAAACATAGAAAAATGCATATATTTAATTGAATAAACTTTTCTATGCCCATTCAAATTTAATAAGACAGACTTCATCTCCGGTTTGTGAATTCTTAATCATGTGTTCTGTTGTTTTTTCTTCAGGATTATGTTTAACGTATGAAATAATATCATCCCCATAGCGAACTTCGTGTTTGTAGTATATGTCAATATTTTTAATCTCATGCGAGGTTAAAAAGTCAAAACCAAGAGCTTCTATTGCCCAAGAAATGTAAACTGTGTTATTTACATGCCCGTTCATATCCAAATCTTCATAACGAACGTGGAAAGTTTTTTCGCTATCCCATTCTTGTAATGTTCTTAATTTTCTTAACTCCAAATCGTCATCCCGCTTTTCATAATGAAAGATATCAGGAAATTTTTGTTCAATATTTATTAACGATTTGGTATCAAGGTTAACCATCAGCCAAGAAGTTGTAGCTCTTAAAATTCGTTCTCCGTCAATTGTAAAAGCTTCAAAATCACGATATGCGGAGAGTTTCTGAACCCCTCGGTTTTCGGTTTTTAGAACTATATCATTTATACCTGTCGGATATTTATCAAATTCAATTCTGTATCTGACTAAAAACCAGCCGAGGTTTTGTTCGTTTAGTGCAGGATTTGAATAGGTCGTATTATCAATATTGCAGGATGCTACATCTTGTAACAAATTAAGTAGTGATGCAGGTTTTATTGAATGGTTTACATCTTGTTCAAAAACGGAAACCTGATAAGTTTTTTCTAATTTGTATTCGCTTTTTTCTAATGTGTTAATTGCCATATTACCCTCTTATTTTGAAATTAAATCTAAAGAATATTGTTTTTTAAATTCTTCAATTTGTGCTGCAAATTCTGAAGTATCTTCCGCTTTAAGTTTATTTTTTAATTCATGACGCTGCATAGAGGCGTTTGTCGATTTAATTAAGTTAGTTGAAATATTTGAACAATGGTCCGAGATTCTTTCTAAATCATTTAAAACTTCAGCATATGCAAAATTACGTTTGATGTGAACTTTCTCTTGCTTAACTCGGCGAATATGATTTTTCTTTGCAACATAAGCAATATCATCTATAACTTGTTCAAAAGGTTCTATTTCATGCGCCATATAAACATCATTATAAACAAATGCGCTGACAGTTTTGTCAAATATTTCTTTTACCGCATTAACAACTTTTTTTAACTCTTCAACGGTATCAGTTGTAAAAGTCCATTCTTTTCTGTGCATTTGATCTGCTATATGTAATATATGAATTGCATGATCTGCAATTTTTTCAAAATCTGAAATTGACAGTATAAGCTGCGAAATTTTATTGGAATCTTCATCGTTAAGGTCTTTACCCGAAAGCTTTTGCAGGAAGCCTTCCAATACATCTTGATATTTATCAATTCTAACTTCGTGTTTATTTATTATTTCTGCGACTTTAGGATTGTAATGTTTTAACATTCTGACAGACATTACAAGAACTTCTCTTGTTAATTTTGCCATATCACCTGTCGTTCTGTAGCATTGTGCGATTGCGATTGACGGAGTTAATAATAAACGTTCGTCAAGTATAACTTCTTTTTCTTCTTGAGTGTCTTTAACAACAACATAAGAAATTTTTTCCAAGTATTTCCTGAACGGGAATAAACAAAATGCGGCCAGAATACTGAAAACGGTATGAACAACCGCTATACCGAAAGGATTTGCGGATTGTTGTATGAAATTACCAAACAACTTTGAAACAATGCCAAGTGCTATAAAGAATATACATGCTCCCAAAACATTAAATGCTACATGTACCGCAGCAACACGTTTTGCATTTGTGTTTACTCCGATACTTGATAAAACTGCGGTAATACAGGTCCCGATATGTTGACCTGCAATAATTGGTGCAGCTACCGCATAAGAAATACTTCCGGTCATTGAAAGCGCTTGTAGCATTCCGACGGAAGCTGCTGAACTTTGGATTATCATTGTTACAACCAATCCGACAAGTAAACCGAATAACGGGTTTTTAAATAATGTCAAAATATTTGCAAAATTCGGGTCATTCGCTAAGGGCGCCATAGAAGATGACATTAAGCCCATGCCAAACATTAAAATTGAAAATCCCAGCAGAAAAGTCCCGACAGGTTTTCTCCTTGAAAAGTTACTGTTTGTGCTCATTAGCATTATTACACCGACTAATGCCAATATAGGCGAAAATGATTCCGGTTTTAACATCCGTAAGAAAAAGTTCGTACTTTGAATCCCTGATAAACTCAAAATCCATGACGTTACGGTTGTTCCGACATTTGAACCTATTATTATTGCAACTGTTTGTGATAACTTCATTATGCCGGAGTTTACAAAGCCGACAAGCATAACAGTTACGGCTGATGAACTTTGGATGGCTATTGTCATCCCTGCTCCCAGTAACAATCCTTTTATAGGGTTAGAGGTAAGCTGTTCCAAAAGCTTCTCCATCTTGCCGCCTGCTATTCTTTCTAACCCGGATGACATTACTATCATTCCGTATAAAAAGAATGCTAACCCTCCCATCATTGTAAATATTGAAAATATATCCATACTATTTGCCTTGTTCGTTTTTATATATACAGGTCAATTATAATAGAAAAATTATTTCACATCAAGAAGTATAATTATGTTATAATTTCTAAAAAAAGGAGATATTGTGCTTAAAAGATTATTGAATGTTAAAACTGTTATTTTTGCAGTTCTCATAGTTGCATTTTTAGCAGTTATTCCAAAAATTTTAGGTTTATTAATGTTGTTATTTGCATCTTTTGTCTTTGCAGCAGCATTAAATCCGTTTGTTAACAATCTTCAAAAAAGAATTAAATCCAGAGCAGGCGCTTCGCTGATTGTTTTATCTGTAGTTATGTTGGTTTTATTTGCTTTGATATTACCAATAGTAATAATGGGTGTAAAAGAAATCGAACTTATGATTTCGATTTTACCTAATAAGGTTTTAAATCTGTATAATATGGTGGTTAAAGCCAGCATATTCGGTTATAAGGTTACTGAACTTGTTCCTATGGATAATTTATTAAATTCTTCAACTGATATAGCGCAAAGTATTGTCAATAATTCTATAAACTTTACAATGTCATTATTCCAAACTTGTTTTGTGTTACTGGCATTGACGATGTTTGTTTATTATATTATTGTTGATAAGGATTATTTGAAATCAAAATTTCTGGAATTTTTTCCTCCGAATTTGAGGGATAAGGCTTCAGGAATTTTGTATGACATAACTACAAAAGTCGGCAATTATATTCGGGCACAGATATTATCTATGATTGCTGTCGGTGTTATGGTAGCTGTAGTTTGTGCAATATTGGGAATAGATTATCCTGTATTGTTAGGTTTGATATCGGGTATTTGTGAGATTATACCTGTTTTGGGTCCTTCAATTGCTATTGCCGTAATTGTAATGATTGCTTTTCCGTTGGGATGGATAAAAATTGTTGTAGCGATAGCTTTATTCCTTGCTGTTCAACAAATTTCAAATTACATGATAAGACCGTTTTTGTTCGGTAAATTTATGTCATTACATCCGATTACAATTTTGGTAGCATTATTTGTTGCGGAAGAATTTTTGGGTGTTTGGGGCGTAATTCTTTCCCCTGCTATTGCGGCGACTGTGTGTGTATTATTTGATGAATTGTATTTGCAGCCGATAAATGCTAAAGAACTTGAAAATATCGGGGAAAATAATGAGTAACGACATATATTTATATAACAGAATTATGGGAAAACACGGCGATTTTAATATGTGGTTTGTTTTTCCCGGTCCGGAATCTTTTGCGCTTTCTTCATTAGGGTATATGTGGCTTTTTAAAGCTATTGATTCTGAAGAAGGAGTAAATGTCGAAAGGGTTTATGACGATTTGAAAACGACCGATATAATGTTTTCGGATGTTAATTTAATTGCTTTTTCAATATCTTTTGATTTTGATTATTTGTCTGTTTTTAAATTTTTTGAAAAATACAATATCCCGTTTTTGTCAAATGACAGGGGGGAAGATTATCCTCTTATTTATGCGGGAGGGCCTGTTATAACTTCTAATCCCGAGCCGTACAAAAACTTTTTTGACTTTTTTGTAATAGGTGACGGGGAAGATGTAAATACTGAAGCGATAAATTTGTGTATAAAAAATAAGAATTTATCAAAAAATGAAAAGCTAAAAATACTATCCGAAACAAACGGAGTTTATGTCCCGAACTTTTCAAGGACCGTTGTGAAAGCTACCAAAAAGCTTTCTGAATGTATATATACTCCTGTTATCAGTGAAAATTCATTTTTTAAAAATACATTTATAGTGGAAGTAGAGCGCGGCTGTGCAAACAGATGCGGATTTTGTTTGGCATCATACATAAATCTTCCTATACGATTTGTTCCTTATGAAGAAATAATTTATGCGATTGATTTAGGACTGAAATATACAAATAAATTGGCTTTGTTAGGAGCGCAAGTTACTGCACACCCTGATTTTGAAAAGATTTGTCGCTATATTCATTCAAAGATAAAAGGCGGAGAAAATATAGAACTCGGGGTATCTTCTTTGAGGGTTGATTCCTTTAAAAAAGAAATTGTGCAAACTCTTGTTGATGCCGGACAAAAAAATCTTACTCTTGCAATTGAAGCAGGCAGTGAAAGATTAAGAAAGCTTATAAATAAAAACTTATCAGAAAAACAAATTTTTGAGGCACTTGATGTAGCAGTGGATTGCGGATTGAAAGGGATAAAATTCTACGGGATGCTCGGGCTTCCGACTGAAACGGTTGAAGATATACAAGAAATTATCAATTTAGCGTCAAAAATAAAATCGAAATATAAGGGGTTTGATGTATCATTCGGGTTTTCAACGTTTGTCCCCAAAGCTCATACTCCGTTCCAGTGGTTTGGCAGAGAGGATGAAAAATCATTGGAGAAAAAATCAAATTTCTTAAAAAAAGAGCTGCATAAATTGGGTATTCAATCAACCGTAACGAGTCCTAAATGGGATTATTATCAGGCTGTTCTTTCCCGCGGTGATTCAAAACTGACTGAATTTCTTATAAAGGTTTATGAATATGGCGGTAAACTCGGTGCATACAGACGTGCCGCAAAGGATTTAAATTTGAATTTAGATTATTATGCAACCGAAAATTATTCTTATGATAAAGAATTACCTTGGGATTTTATAGAAATGACTCCAGGTAAGGAGTTTTTAATAAAGGAAAGTAAAAGGTTACTCGAAGGGTAATTATTATTCTCCAAGTAGTATATTATCAATCAATCTGACTCCGCCGACTTTGCATGCTATAAATACTCTGGTATTATTGTCAGCAATTTTCTTTTCTTCCAAATCTTCACAATCAAGTAATTCCAAATATTCAAGTTCGTGCTTGTCTGTTAAAAATTGAAATGCTGTTTCCTTAAGCGCTTCAACATCTGTTATTCCTTTTTTATAGCAGTCTTTTATGTTATTCAAAATCTTTGATAAAACAAGAGCTTCTTTTTTATCTTCTTCAGATAAATATTTGTTTCTGGAACTCAATGCAAGTCCTGATTCCTCTCTTACAATCGGGCAAGGAATTATTTCAACAGGAATATTCAAGTCTTTAACCATTTTTTTTATAATTATTAGTTGCTGCGCATCCTTTTGACCAAAAAATGCAAAATCAGGCTGCACAATATTAAACAGCTTATTTACCACAGTGCAAACTCCGTCAAAATGCCCGACTCTTGATTTTCCGCAAAGTTTATTAACATAGAAGAACGGAGGAATTACATAAGTTAAAAAGTCATTTGTTCTCATTTCAGATTGTCCGTACATTTCTGAAGGTGAAGGCGCAAATACAATATTTACACCGGCAGCTTCGCACATTTTGTTGTCAGCTTCAAGTGTTCTCGGGTATTTGTCTAAATCTTCGCCGGGGCAAAATTGTATAGGGTTTACAAAAACCGAAACAACAACTTTATCGCATTTTTCAACCGCTTTTTTTATAAGGCTTAAATGACCGTTATGCAATGCCCCCATTGTCGGAACCAAACCAACCGTCAAGCCTTCTTTTTTCCATTTTTTAACTTGTTCTCTTACTTCTTTTATCGTATGTAATAGCATTTTAATAAACCTCATTTTCGTTAGGGTAACTTCCGTTTTTTATGTCTGAAATATAATTAGTTGCGCATTTTGTTATAAGCTCTTTCATATTTCCGTATTTTCTTGCAAATTTAGGAGTAAAATCGTCAAATTTGCCAAATAAATCGTCACAAACCATTACAAATCCGTCGCAATACCTGCCTGCACCGCAAGAAATTGTCGGTATTGATATGTTTTCGGTAATGCTTTTAGCAACATTTTCAGGTACCATTTCTAAAACTATCGAAAAAGCTCCTGCTTTTTCCAATTTCTTTGCCTGTTTTAATAATTCGTTTGCAGCATCCTCGGTTTTACCTTGGATTATGTGTCCGCCTATTACGTTTTGGCTCTGCGGAGTGAAGCCGATATGCCCCATAACTGGAACACCCATATTTACACAACATTCTATCAGTTTTTCGATATAGTCATTGCATCCTTCAAGTTTAACAGCATTAGCACCGTTTTTAACCATGTTGCCAATATTGGTTAATGCGGACGGAATATCAATTGTATAACTCATAAACGGCATATCAGTTACTACCATTGCATTATTTGCACCTTTCGCAACAGCTTTGGTAAATATACTCATTTCTTCAACACCAACCTGATTGGTATTTTCATAGCCTAATGCCGTCATCGCAAGACTGTCTCCAATCAAAATGACATCAATTCCTGCTTGGTCAAGATATTTGGCGGTTGAGTAGTCATAAGCCGTCAACATAGAAAATTTTTCATTGTTATCTTTATATTTTTTCAGGGTTCTTGTTGTAATTTTTGACATATAACTATTTATTTCCTTTTTTGAACCAACAGTAAATTGCTCGCGCAACTTTGTTTGAACTGTGTCTTATAAGTCCTTCTTTGTTTGGCTCTATAAGATTTTTGGCATAGATATCAATTCCGAGTTTCTTTATTTTATCTGTGTCTAAATTTACCGGATACTGCCCTTGTGCCTCATATTTAGCAAAAGATTCTGTCGGAAGATTATCGTTGACTAGTACTGCATCAAGCAAATTGTTGACCTTTGCGTGTTTAATAAGCGCATTTATGTGATCGCAAACAGAATAACCGTCAGTTTCTCCCGGTTGCGTCATAATATTACAAACATATATTTTCTTTGCATCAGATTTTGATATTTCTTCTGAAATTTCTTTAATCAGTAAATTTGGAATGACACTTGTATATAAGCTCCCAGGGCCTAAAACAATTAATTCTGCATCTTTAATTGCTTCAATTACTTCCGGTAGAGCCTTACAGTCTGCGGGTTCAGAGAAAAGACGGATTATTTTTCCTCTTGCTTCAGGAATATTTGATTCTCCATGGATTATTCTTCCGTCTTCCATTTCTGCTGCAAGTTTCATGTCGTCTAATGTCGCAGGCAGTACTCGTCCGCGAATTGATAATACATTAGCAGATGCTTTAACCGCAGATGCCATATCGCCCGTAATTGCACACATAGCAGTTAAAAACAGGTTTCCGAAGCTGTGTCCTTCAAGCCCTTCACCGTTACTGAAACGGTATTTGAATAAATCATTTACCAAATTTTCATCATCTGCTAATGCCGTCATGCAGTGGCGAATATCTCCCGGTGGTAAAATGTCAAGTTCTTCTCTTAATCTTCCGGAACTTCCGCCGTCATCTCCTACGCTGACAATTGCCGTTATATTATTTGTAATGTTTTTTATTCCGCCTAATAACATGGATAAGCCCGTTCCGCCTCCGATTGCGACGATGCGAGGACCATGGTTTAATTTACGTCTGCGATATAAATTCTCTAATAATTTATCATTATCTCTTGAATATTCCATAT
>OMVC01000040.1 GCA_900314375.1 uncultured bacterium | reverse complement strand
TTACGAGCCATTTCTATTATTAAAAATTCTCCTTTATTAAAATCATAAGTATCAACAATATATGCTCGGAAATGACCATTTTTATCTATATGCGCATCAACAATATCGACCTTTTTTAAGGAGGCATATAAATCAATTTGACAAAATTACAGTACTTTAATAATATTGAAATATTATTAAGATAACTATACAGAACTATGATATAATGAAATTATGAAAAAAATATTTTTAATATTATATATTATTATAATCTCTGTCATTTCTTTACAACTTTTATTATTCGACATTTTTTTCGGATTTGCTGCATTGATGAGCTTCCTGAAAGGTCCTTGGGATGACGATTTTATTATTGGCTTTACCATATTATTAATCGCTTTTATTATATATTTTGTTGTATTGTATATAAATATAAAATCAATTAAAAGGTCCTTGAAATTGGTTAAAAATCAACCAATTTCAAGGAGTGATATTGTATATATAGTATTATCAATACTCACATCTACATTATTAATTGTCCGCCCCTAAAATAGGGGCTACAATACAATATCAAGAATAACAATGACATAATAAGGCATCAAATATCCTTGTTCCTGTAAATTACGAGCCATTTCTATTATTAAAAATTCTCCTTTATTAAAATCATAAGTATCAACAATATATGCTCGGAAATGACCATTTTTATCTATATGCGCATCAACAATATCGACCTTTTTTAAGGAGGCATATAAATCAAAAGTCTGTTTGCCAAATTCCATTGAACTATCCAAATGTTTTCCTTCTTTGTATAGTTCTTGTGAATGTTGTCTGATAAAATCATTTAATATATTTTTCACTGCATTTTTTGTATTCTTTTAATTCCGTTGAAAAATCTTCAACGTTTGTATTGCATAATTTTTTCCTTTCTTTGTTCAAAAAATAACCCGTAACACATATAGTTACGGGTTTTAAATATAAATTTTATTATTTTTTTAGTGTGAACGGTAATAACCTCTTACTTCCGTTCCGTCAGAACGCGTGTAAGGGTGTACATAAACAACTCCGCCACCTGATATTGATTCACGCTGCAAGTCGCTATTGGAAGGCATTGTTCCATTAAATGCTTTTAGTTGCGCATCAATTTCTTTTTCGTGTTTGGCAAATTCATCACTTGACATCGAACCAACTTCCTCGCGTGTGTATATGTGGTTACTGCCTGTCAGTGGATTTGTGTAACCGAATAAACCTGAATCCTGTTTAGATTGGAGTTCAGGTAATTGAATTCCCAACATCTTTGCAAGTTGTTCCGTATCAATATCTGCAGCAAAACCAAGAGGCTTGCCATCATTTTGCACTCCGCCAATTCCTTTTGTCGGAGTAAAAGGCAAGTCGGTTTCTTGTATTCTTTTTATACCATTAACAAAATTCTCTGTTACACCTGTATATTTTCTTTTATCATTTGGATTTGTTATGAGTTGCCCGTTACGCATTCTGTCCATAACTTTACTTGCAATAATATCATCTCGTTGTTGTTGAGATAATTTCATAAAATTATCTCCGTATTCTTTTTGAATTTCCCGTGCAATCTCACGACCTTGATGATTATTCCAAGAGTCCATGTTCCATTCTCCCTGTGGATTGTGAGGGGTTTGGTATTCATGACCAATATCAAAAAGAGTACTCCAGCCAGCTCCATATTTAATATACATTTCAGCACTGCCAAATGTGTGCTTGAATGCATCTGCTTCTACATTCCAAAATTCATGTCCTTTTCTTGGATTTGTTTCAAATCCAAATTTCTTTTGATAATATCCTGTTTTTTGAACTAATTTGTCATTAAATTCTTTTTGTAATTCTTTGCTCTTATAAAAATTATAAGCATCTTTATTTTGTCGTAAAAAATTTGACATCTTTTTCTCCTTTTCTTTTTAATTCCTTTGTAATACAATTGCCGTATGAATTTCCTTGAATATAAAAAATATTTTTTTATAAATTTATCTGCTTTATGGAGTTTTATTGTTATATATTCTATGATAGTTTATAGTAATACAGATTGTCTTCCACCTGCACCAAACGAGTTTATATCGTGTGGCTTTAGTGAATTTATTGATATGGCTTTGAGTATAATAATTTTATTGTGGTTATTTGTTTTTACTATTTTAGAAATTGTGATTAGAAAATATCTAATCGAAAAAAGATTCCCTAATTTAAAATTGGACCTTAAAATTAAAATACCAAAGTTTATTGCAGCTATTTATAATTTAATATTTTCTATTGGATTTTTATCGGCTAGTTTTTTATTTTTTGTTGCTATTATACTTTTATTCATAGCAATGATTATATGGATATTCAACTTCTTTTAATTACAATGTCCGGCATCAATCATAGCATATTCTTCCATTTGATATTTACCCAAATAACCTTGTGGATTCCTTGCACGGTAGTTCCCGCTTGATTCGCGCTGTCCCAGCATTTCAAAATATCCTGTTGAATTGTTCATAAAATCAAATTTTCGCATATTAAATTTTCCTTTCCAATAAAAAAATAAGGCACTTGTGCCTTATTTAATGTAATAACTGTTAAAATTGTATTTGCCGATAATTATTTATTGTCGATATGGCAAAAGCGACATTTTGTATTGTAGTACTTGAACTACTATTCTAAAATATCATAACACATCACCTCCTATAATTTATCAAAATAGTAATCATACTTGCCATTTTCATATTTTAAATAGCGAATTTGTCCATCAGTACTTTCAATTTCAAGAAAATGAAAACCATTTGCCTTCTTTTTTAAAACCCTAACTGACGGAAAAGGCCAAAAAGCGCATGAACAAATATCTCTGTAGTTATTCCCGTGCAATTTTAACACAAATATATCATATCCTGATGAACCGATAATATATGGTAAATGACAAATTACACCAATTATTTCATTTATTCCGTCATCATTTAAATCGACTTTATATGCATAAGCTTCATTCGATTGAAAGGCAACAGGCCAATTATTATCTTTCATTTCTTGTAGTGCAAATTCGTACAAAATTTTATTAGCATCTTTTTCGCCTGCTTTGAAATAAATTGTTTTATAAACGGTAGGATGGCCGTAATTGCGTACGACTTCACCATATGCAATCTCAAAAGGCGTTAATAAAGTTATTAAAAGTATTAAAAGTTTTTTCATAAATTACTCCTATATTTATTATCACTATTATTATACACTTATATAATAAATAATACTTAATAATATTTCAATTTTATAATATTTTTCACAAAACTATCGGCCAATAAAAATCCACAAGATAGCTTGCGGCATCAAACGGATGAGATAAAAATTTCAATTCTTTTGACTGTTTTATTTGGGTGTAGGTCGGGACATCTATCTTTGATGTGCCTTCTATATAGCGCAAATTGTAGATGTTATACAAAAGCTTTTCACATTTTGGCGAAATATATAACCCTATCTCGCCCGCCGCGTTTTTTACTTTCGCATTAAAAGCCGCCACTCTGTTTTTTATCGGCGGATTGAACGCTTTTATTTTTATTTCAACATCATAACCAAAACTCTGCATTTTGCGTTTTATGATTACATAATTTGTATATTCGCTTGTACAACTGCGATTATCACCTGATGCATCTCCGTTTATTATTATTTTGCCTTTATGTTTCGGGTATCTGCGATAAAATTCATCACAAGCTTTCGCGGTTGTAGTATTTTCCATTACTATTTCATCAAAATAAAAAACCTTATCATCTGTTTTGTGAGCCAAAACCCAAGCCATCGGGTCAACGTTAAAATCACAACTTATATGCAAATCAAAATCATCATGGTAGCTTATTTTGTGAATATTTTTATCGGAAAAATCCTTCACAACAAGATTATCCGCATAATCCCCGACCTGACCTAAAACAAACATATTGTAATATTTTTCGTCATACAATTGTTTCAATTCATCACAAAACCCTTTTGGCAGATAAATATTTTGAGTCGAAGGCGCACAAATCAAACGATAATTGACGGGAGGATTTACATAAAAAGTCTTATATATCCACCCCTGTTGAATTTCGGGATTTGTATGACCAAAAATTCTGTAAACAAAATTATCCCAATTATGATACGGTTTTTGTCTTAAACGTGCCAACAACATTTTGAAAGTATCATAAGGAATATCAGACATTTCTTCGATTTCGACAAACCCTAAATTTAAAGATTTTAGTTTATTCGGTTCGTCAAAATGCCTGAATAGAATTTCCGAACTGTTTTTAAAAATAAGTTTTTGCTCTGTTGATGACCATTTATAATCAATTCCTTGTTTGAATTTCATATTATCTAAATGTTCAAAATAAGATTGCAGGGTGGTATCACGCACAAGCGTATAGGTTTGCGCTCCGACTAAACCCTTTATTTTGGGGTATTTTAGGGCAAGCAAAATCCCTAATAACGAGCCTGCAAATGTTTTTCCCGAACCGTATCCGCCCTGATATACCGCAACATCAAGTGTATATTCATGCGGAATTTCCAAAAACTTTCTTTGTGCATCTAACAGTTTGTATTGCATAATTCCTCCTTTGTTCAAAAAATAACCCGTAACACATATAGTTACGGGTTTTAAATATAAATTTTATTATTTTTTTAGTGTGAACGGTAATAACCTCTTACTTCCGTTCCGTCAGAACGCGTGTAAGGGTGTACATAAACAACTCCGCCACCTGATATTGATTCACGCTGCAAGTCGCTATTGGAAGGCATTGTTCCATTAAATGCTTTTAGTTGCGCATCAATTTCTTTTTCGTGTTTGGCAAATTCATCACTTGACATCGAACCAACTTCCTCGCGTGTGTATATGTGGTTACTGCCTGTCAGTGGATTTGTGTAACCGAATAAACCTGAATCCTGTTTAGATTGGAGTTCAGGTAATTGAATTCCCAACATCTTTGCAAGTTGTTCCGTATCAATATCTGCAGCAAAACCAAGAGGCTTGCCATCATTTTGCACTCCGCCAATTCCTTTTGTCGGAGTAAAAGGCAAGTCGGTTTCTTGTATTCTTTTTATACCATTAACAAAATTCTCTGTTACACCTGTATATTTTCTTTTATCATTTGGATTTGTTATGAGTTGCCCGTTACGCATTCTGTCCATAACTTTACTTGCAATAATATCATCTCGTTGTTGTTGAGATAATTTCATAAAATTATCTCCGTATTCTTTTTGAATTTCCCGTGCAATCTCACGACCTTGATGATTATTCCAAGAGTCCATGTTCCATTCTCCCTGTGGATTGTGAGGGGTTTGGTATTCATGACCAATATCAAAAAGAGTACTCCAGCCAGCTCCATATTTAATATACATTTCAGCACTGCCAAATGTGTGCTTGAATGCATCTGCTTCTACATTCCAAAATTCATGTCCTTTTCTTGGATTTGTTTCAAATCCAAATTTCTTTTGATAATATCCTGTTTTTTGAACTAATTTGTCATTAAATTCTTTTTGTAATTCTTTGCTCTTATAAAAATTATAAGCATCTTTATTTTGTCGTAAAAAATTTGACATCTTTTTCTCCTTTTCTTTTTAATTCCTTTGTAATACAATTGCCGTATGAATTTCCTTGAATATAAAAAATATTTTTTTATAAATTTATCTGCTTTATGGAGTTTTATTGTTATATATTCTATGATAGTTTATAGTAATACAGATTGTCTTCCACCTGCACCAAACGAGTTTATATCGTGTGGCTTTAGTGAATTTATTGATATGGCTTTGAGTATAATAATTTTATTGTGGTTATTTGTTTTTACTATTTTAGAAATTGTGATTAGAAAATATCTAATCGAAAAAAGATTCCCTAATTTAAAATTGGACCTTAAAATTAAAATACCAAAGTTTATTGCAGCTATTTATAATTTAATATTTTCTATTGGATTTTTATCGGCTAGTTTTTTATTTTTTGTTGCTATTATACTTTTATTCATAGCAATGATTATATGGATATTCAACTTCTTTTAATTACAATGTCCGGCATCAATCATAGCATATTCTTCCATTTGATATTTACCCAAATAACCTTGTGGATTCCTTGCACGGTAGTTCCCGCTTGATTCGCGCTGTCCCAGCATTTCAAAATATCCTGTTGAATTGTTCATAAAATCAAATTTTCGCATATTAAATTTTCCTTTCCAATAAAAAAATAAGGCACTTGTGCCTTATTTAATGTAATAACTGTTAAAATTGTATTTGCCGATAATTATTTATTGTCGATATGGCAAAAGCGACATTTTGTATTGTAGTACTTGAACTACTATTCTAAAATATCATAACACATCACCTCCTATAATTTATCAAAATAGTAATCATACTTGCCATTTTCATATTTTAAATAGCGAATTTGTCCATCAGTACTTTCAATTTCAAGAAAATGAAAACCATTTGCCTTCTTTTTTAAAACCCTAACTGACGGAAAAGGCCAAAAAGCGCATGAACAAATATCTCTGTAGTTATTCCCGTGCAATTTTAACACAAATATATCATATCCTGATGAACCGATAATATATGGTAAATGACAAATTACACCAATTATTTCATTTATTCCGTCATCATTTAAATCGACTTTATATGCATAAGCTTCATTCGATTGAAAGGCAACAGGCCAATTATTATCTTTCATTTCTTGTAGTGCAAATTCGTACAAAATTTTATTAGCATCTTTTTCGCCTGCTTTGAAATAAATTGTTTTATAAACGGTAGGATGGCCGTAATTGCGTACGACTTCACCATATGCAATCTCAAAAGGCGTTAATAAAGTTATTAAAAGTATTAAAAGTTTTTTCATAAATTACTCCTATATTTATTATCACTATTATTATACACTTATATAATAAATAATACTTAATAATATTTCAATTTTATAATATTTTTCACAAAACTATCGGCCAATAAAAATCCACAAGATAGCTTGCGGCATCAAACGGATGAGATAAAAATTTCAATTCTTTTGACTGTTTTATTTGGGTGTAGGTCGGGACATCTATCTTTGATGTGCCTTCTATATAGCGCAAATTGTAGATGTTATACAAAAGCTTTTCACATTTTGGCGAAATATATAACCCTATCTCGCCCGCCGCGTTTTTTACTTTCGCATTAAAAGCCGCCACTCTGTTTTTTATCGGCGGATTGAACGCTTTTATTTTTATTTCAACATCATAACCAAAACTCTGCATTTTGCGTTTTATGATTACATAATTTGTATATTCGCTTGTACAACTGCGATTATCACCTGATGCATCTCCGTTTATTATTATTTTGCCTTTATGTTTCGGGTATCTGCGATAAAATTCATCACAAGCTTTCGCGGTTGTAGTATTTTCCATTACTATTTCATCAAAATAAAAAACCTTATCATCTGTTTTGTGAGCCAAAACCCAAGCCATCGGGTCAACGTTAAAATCACAACTTATATGCAAATCAAAATCATCATGGTAGCTTATTTTGTGAATATTTTTATCGGAAAAATCCTTCACAACAAGATTATCCGCATAATCCCCGACCTGACCTAAAACAAACATATTGTAATATTTTTCGTCATACAATTGTTTCAATTCATCACAAAACCCTTTTGGCAGATAAATATTTTGAGTCGAAGGCGCACAAATCAAACGATAATTGACGGGAGGATTTACATAAAAAGTCTTATATATCCACCCCTGTTGAATTTCGGGATTTGTATGACCAAAAATTCTGTAAACAAAATTATCCCAATTATGATACGGTTTTTGTCTTAAACGTGCCAACAACATTTTGAAAGTATCATAAGGAATATCAGACATTTCTTCGATTTCGACAAACCCTAAATTTAAAGATTTTAGTTTATTCGGTTCGTCAAAATGCCTGAATAGAATTTCCGAACTGTTTTTAAAAATAAGTTTTTGCTCTGTTGATGACCATTTATAATCAATTCCTTGTTTGAATTTCATATTATCTAAATGTTCAAAATAAGATTGCAGGGTGGTATCACGCACAAGCGTATAGGTTTGCGCTCCGACTAAACCCTTTATTTTGGGGTATTTTAGGGCAAGCAAAATCCCTAATAACGAGCCTGCAAATGTTTTTCCCGAACCGTATCCGCCCTGATATACCGCAACATCAAGTGTATATTCATGCGGAATTTCCAAAAACTTTCTTTGTGCATCTAACAGTTTGTATTGCATAATTCCTCCTTTGTTCAAAAAATAACCCGTAACACATATCGTTACGGGTTTTAAATATAAATTTTATTGTTTTTTTTAACGCGAACGGTAATAACCTCTTACTTCCGTTCCGTCAAAACGCGTGTAAGGGTGTACATAAACAACTCCGCCATTTGATATTGATTCTCTGTACAAATCTCCGTTTGTTGGCATAGTACCGTTAAACGATTTTAATTGTGCATCTATTTCTTTTTCGTGTTTGGCAAATTCACTACTATTCATTTGCCCAACTTCCTCACGGGTGTATATGTGGTTACTACCTGTCAGTGGATTTGTATAACCAAATAAGCTTGATTGTTGTGATTGATTTGTAGCCTGACCAGTTGGAACACCTGAAGGTTGCCTTAAACTTTCTGGTATAGCCATTGGAATCATATCCCATGGGTTGTTAGATTGTTGATTTATAGGATTAATCATTAAATCATTTAAATCAGGAAGATTGTTTTGTTGGTAATCGTTGTATTCAATTTCCAATTTAAAAGGAGTAGTATAATTATTTTCACTATTATTATAATTTTCGTTATT
>OMVC01000200.1 GCA_900314375.1 uncultured bacterium | reverse complement strand
ATAGGAAATTATTTACCAAAGGAGAAATACCGAACAAACAGCCGATAACAGAACCTACTCCCCCTGCAATATATGAATCACCGTCTCCAAAGCATTCGGTTTTTAATAATAATTTAGAGCCGCGTCTTAAAATTTCCATAAATATAAATGATAAAATAGCGCCGGCAATTACATATAATATAGGGCATGTTAAAAAGAAAGTCCAATCAATTGTCGGTTTGCCTATTTGTTTAGTGTAATATATTAATGTCAAAATTGCCATTATTATGCTGTATACTAGCCCTGTGCCCATAAGTGCGTATGTGTGTTTATCCGAAACTCGCATTTCTTTTATATCTGTACCTGCAATTATTATAAACAGACAGCACGCAATTAAAACAAAGGCATAAGTAATTATTTGTACAATATTTATCGGGTTCATAACAGATAATCCGTAAAATTCATCAAACGGTTTGCAGAATTTTACAAACATCCAAACATATATAATTCCTGTTAATAATTCAACGATTGGATACTGAATACTTATTTTTTCATGACAAAATGCGCATTTCCCTTTTAAAAATATATATGAAAGGATAGGAATATTATGATACCACTTTAAAGGTGTTTGGCATTTAGGACATTTAGATCCCGGGAAAACTATTGATTCTTCGCTAACGGTTCTTAATATGACTACGTTTAAAAAACTGCCAGTAACAAGTCCTACAATAAATATAAAAGCTAATACCGTAAGTGAAAATATCATATATCCTCCTTTTCCAAATCGTTTTTTATTATATTATACATTTTAACCAGTGCTCTTTTGATTATTCTTGCAACTTGAACTTGTGAAATCTCAAGTTCTTTTGCAATATCCTTTTTTGTGGCACCTTCTATGTAAAATCTGTATATTACATGAGTGTCAGTAGCGTTTAATTTATTAAGAGCAAACGCTATAATCTTTTTATTCTCATAATATTCTTCAAAGCTGTCATCTTGTTCTGTCGGAATTCTATCCGCCAGAGTTTCGGTTCCTTCTGATGTGTATATTTTTTCATCAAGGGAAATCGGATTTTTTAAAATGTCAGCATATAAAATCTCTTCTACTTTTTCCGGCGGAATATTTGCATATTTTGCGATGTCATCCAGTGTCGGCGGAACATTTCCTGCTTTAGTTGTCAGTTCTGCAATTGCTTCTTTAATTTTTACATTATGTTCGGTTACATATCTTGAAGTTTTTACAATGTTAACTTTATCTCTCAAGTAGTGTAGAATATTACCTTTTATATATTTCGTAGCATAGGTTTTAAAGCTTCCTTTTCCTCTAACAGTATAAGTTTCTATTGCTTTTAGTGCTCCAAGTGCTCCAACTTGCATTAAATCATCTGGCGTTAAATTATTTTGAGCGGGGTGCATAGAAAAAACTATTTTTTTTACATATTGCAGAGTTTCTTCTATAAGGTTCAGATATAGAACATTTTTTTTCTTGTCATCCTGTTCTGATTTATATGCAAGTATTAATTCTTCAAGTTTTTCAAGCTCTGATACTTTTGATTTCATTATAAACACCTATTATATTTATAATCTTAACATAAATCAGTATATAAGGAAAATTGTATAATATTTTTTAATAAATAATTTGTTAACTGTAAATGTTTTTATGATAATATATATGTGTAATTTATAGTATCAGGGAGTAAAAAATGATTACCGTAAAAGATGTAGAACATGTTGCAAAATTAGCAAGATTAGAGTTAACAGAAGAAGAAAAAGAACTTTATACAAAACAACTTGGTGATGTTTTAAAATACGTTGACCAAATGAATGAAGTTGATACTTCAAACGTAAAACCGATGACCCAAGTAATAGATTTCTCAAACGTTATGAGAGAAGATGTACCAAATCAGGAAATCTCAAAGGAAGCATTGATGGCAAATGCTCCGGATGAAGAAAACGGATTTTTCAAAGTTCCGAAAATCAATTAGAGTTGAACTGTTGAATAGTTTAACGGTTAAATAGTTGTTATCAGTCATTCTGATAGGTTATATTGGTTAAATGTGCGGTAGTGCCGTAATAAACCTTTCAACCATTCAATATGCAACTATCAACAAGAATACGGGTATATTTGCCCGACACAAAAGGAGTAAGATGACTAAATATATATTTGTTACAGGCGGTGTAGTAAGTTCTTTAGGAAAAGGAATTGTCGCAGCATCATTGGGTAGGTTATTGAGAGCAAGAGGGTTCAGTGTAACTAATCAAAAACTCGATCCTTATATAAATGTTGACCCCGGAACTATGAGTCCGTTTCAGCATGGTGAAGTGTTCGTAACTGATGACGGCGCGGAAACAGATTTGGATTTAGGGCATTATGAAAGATTTACCGACACAAATCTGGGTAAATTTAACAATGTAACATCAGGCAGCGTCTATCAAAAAGTTATTGAAAAAGAGCGTCGCGGCGATTATCTTGGCGCAACAGTTCAGGTTATTCCGCATATAACTAACGAAATAAAATCAAGAATTGTCGGGGCAACAAAACAATTCAATCCGGATTTTCATATTATTGAAGTCGGCGGGACAATCGGTGATATAGAATCATTACCGTTTATTGAAGCTATAAGACAGTATAAAGCCGAAGTCGGTTATGGCAATGCAATATCTATTCATTGTACATTATTGCCATATCTGCCGACATCAGGCGAATTAAAAACAAAGCCTTCTCAACACAGTGTAAATGTATTGAGAAGCTATGGTATTCAACCTGAAATTTTGGTTTGCAGAACCCAAAAATCTATCCCAAAAACAGAACGGGAAAAATTGGCTCTGTTCTGTTCTATTTCAAAAGACGCAGTTATTGAATGTCGTGATATGAAAACTATATATGAAGTTCCTTTAGCTCTTGAGAGCCAAGGGCTATGTCAAGTTGCATTAAAAATGCTTGGCATAAAAGATAAAAAACCAAATTTAACTTCTTGGGAAAAATTAGTTGATAAAATCAAAAAACCCGAAAGAACTATAAAAGTCGGAATTGCAGGAAAATATACAAAATTGTCTGATGCTTATATTTCTGTCGTAGAATCATTAAAACATGCAGGTTATGCAAATTCATCAGCTATTGAAATTAAATGGATAAATTCGGAAGAATGTGTGGATTACTCTAATTGCAAACATGAATTATCGGATGTTGATGCGGTTGTAGTTCCGGGTGGCTTTGGTGTAAGAGGAATTGAAGGAAAACTCAATGTAATCCGTTATGCCAGAGAAAATAACCTTCCGTTTTTGGGCTTATGCTTGGGGTTGCAATGCACCGTAATAGAATTTGCCCGTAACGTAGTAGGTTTAAAGGGTGCTAATTCAACCGAATTTGACGAAAATCCGACACATCCTGTTATTGATATAATGTTAGAACAAAAACATGTAAAAGGTTTTGGCGGAACAATGCGATTAGGTGCTTATGACTGTCACCTTAAAAAAGGTACTAAAGCATATAAAGCATACGGAAAAGATATTATATCCGAGCGTCATCGCCACAGATACGAAGTGAATTATGAATATATTGAGCAATTATCAAAAGCAGGCTTGGTATTTTCAGGCATGTCCCCTGACGGTATGCTCTCGGAAATCGTAGAACTTCCGAAATTGGATTGGTTTGTCGCATGTCAGTTCCATCCTGAATTTAAGTCAAGACCGGATAAACCGCACCCGTTATTCAAAGGGTTGGTTGAAGCAGCATTAAAACGAAAAAAGAAATAATCAGGAATTAAAACCTTTGTATTTATAGCTTAAAATACTGTAGCTGTCAGGTTCAGAAGCATCATCACTCCCGTAAAAAACAGTCATATCGGATGTTGCTTTCCTATAATTTGCTTTGTCCATTTCTTCTTGTTTTGCGCAATTGGCTGAATACGCTGAAATTTCTGCTGCTGTTACTCTGCCGTCGTGATTGGCATCAATGTCATCAAAATGTTCTAATATTTTTGAAATTGTAGATGCAGAATAAGCCCCGCTTGCTGCCAGTTGCGATAATTCATTCTTTGAAACTCCTGAAACAGAAAGTGTTTGTGAAAATTTTTCCATCTCTGCTGCGCTGATTTTACCGTCCCCATCCGAATCAAATGTTGCAAAATTATTTTGCAAATATGATGCAAATGATTGGTTTAATGTTAAATAGTTAGTGTTATCGTTTCTTGCTTTTGTAATATTCTTATATGTGACACCGTCTTTCGGGTATAACGCTGCCAAATATTCATAAGTATTGTTCATCCCTGATGTTATTGATGAAATTATTGAAGATCCTGCGCTTGATACCATAATTTAAAATCCTTATACTAAATCTACCTTGTAACTTTATAATAATGATGTTTTTCAAAAAGTCAAGACTTAACAAAACGAAGTCCCTTCTCTTGTGGAGAAGGGATGTTGTTAGAATTGTAAGTTGATTGATATATGTACACACGAGATTTATAATTAAAAAGATTATTATGCTCTCTGCTTATTTATGCGCTTTGGTCAAATTTCATTGTGCGCTCTATATTTTTTGCTATTACCCCTTTAATTACGTCGTATTCTGTTTGTAGGGCGTTATGTTCTGTATCAATGTTTTTCAATTGCATATCAAACATGTTGTCTTTGCGTTTAATATCGTTCATAGCACGATTATATTTTGCTTCTGCTATTGCAACAGCCGCAGAATTATCGGTGTCTTCCGTAATATTTGCACAACATTTATAATCAATTGATAACCAATTATACGATTTATCAACTTGTTCCATTGTAACGATACCTGATTCAAATGCGTGTTCAATCCAATCTGCTGATGATGCCAAACCGTCTTCTAAAACAGCATAACCATTGCGCATTCTGTTAAATAAATTTTCATACCATTGAGCTTTTGCATCAGCATTTTCCTGATTGCTTGATTTATCTGTTTCATCGACCCAGGCATATTTTGGTTCACCCAGCTCATCCAACATCAGTTCAACAGTAAAAGCATCGATTATGTTTTGGAATGCGCTTGTAAATGCCGGACTTCCCCCTGTAGCAGCCTGATATTCATGAATATATTGTAAAAATACTGTAAAATCAGACAAACTTTGTACATTGTCGATACTAAAGTTTTCGCCCAGTAATTTTAATTTTTCTTTCGCGTCTTCATTTAAGTTTGTGTCATTTTCGATATCTCCGAACAATCCGCAATAGCCATATTGATTTTCATTGCCATCTTTGAAATATTTAAATGCATCGTTGTTATTTGGTGCATTCGCGACATACGGGTAATTCTCAAAAATTAACTTATAAAATTCATTTCTATTATCCTTATATGTTTGAGCATAAGTAGTTCCTGAAGTTTCAACATATGTATCCAAATTTAAGGAATCATATTGATTAACTATACTTGATAATATTTCTTCTTTGATTGCATTTTGAGCATCTGTCTCATTTGCAAAGTGGGTGATGATAGAAACATTTTCTGTATCTGTGGTTTTTGTATATTTATATTCTGTATATGCAGCGGTGCCATCGTCTTTTTCAGTCAATCCGTTAAGGACTGAAGGCCATATAATACTGCTTGGAGGAACAAAAACTTTCTGTGCATTATCTTGATTTCTTGTCCATCCTGTTATGCTGCCGCCATATTGTGTTTTCCCATCTTTGTCGTCAGATTCGATTGCTGCAATTTTATTAGTACCATCATTTTTTACATAAAATATTAATGTACCGATTTTATATTTTGTGCAGCCGTTGACGTCAACCTCTGCTCCTGTCGTTGAAGTTTTTGTTGTGGCAGTATTTATTTCTCCGTTTTTTAACGTATTCGGATTAATTTCAGTTCCGTTCAAGCCTGCAACGGTATTCCCTGCGCCGACCTTTAATTTTTCGGCCCAAGCTACAAAATCTTCGTCTAAATATTCTATTTTCTTGTTCTTTAGCCAGGTAATAACGTCCTGACCTGTTTGAGTATTTGTTGTTCCAATTTCTTGGGCAATATCAGTTAATGAAGTTTTTGATGTAGCTGTTTTTAATTTGTCCCAAATATCTTGAACTGCGTTACTATAAAGAGCACGTTTTTGACTTGTGTATTGCGTTTGCGCGGTTCTAAATGCAGTTCTTTCGATTGAAACATCATTGCTTAAATATTTTTCATATAAATCCTTCAAAGTTTCAGAAGTTAATTCTTGTGTGCCCCCTTGTTCATCAATTCTGGTGAATAAGAAAAACAATCCCGGATCTTCTTTGTATGCATTTGCAGCAACCGAGCCGCCGTTTGTTGCATAATCTTCAGGTTTTGGATACAATTTGAATTCATCAGAGCTGTAATAACTTTTTAATCTGTCGGTCAGATTTTTGTTTTCGTCAAAATATGTAGTATCCCAGCTCAAGCCATGATTAGCCAGATATTTTTCCAAATTATTTCCGGATTTTTCAAATATTTTGGCTTCATCTTCACTTACAAGTAACAAGCCTGCAGAATTTACAAGACCGTATTGTGTATTATAAGGACTGTATGCGGTTAGAGAATTAAATGTCAATAATTGGCTTTGACTTGTCCCTGTCAAATCCATATTTTTAAACATCATTCTTGCATTATTTAATGCTGTTACATAATCGTCACTAGCTTGCGCCGATTCTGTCGCAAGCCGCATTTTGGCATTATTAATTGTTTGAGAACGCAATTCATTATCAGCCAAACGAGCCGTTATGGTTAATAATCTTGCTTGTGATGCCGCCATACCCATAGTGAGCGTGTCCTTTCATTTTTCCTTTAGTATTATATATGTCGGCATTTTTCTTTAAAACTTTAATAATTCAGGCTAATTGTAAAGATTTTGTTACAATGTATTATTGCTTCGTATTGTTCGTTTGGAGAATATTTTTAAGTGGTGAATCCAATTTTTACAATATTTTTTTTGAATTTTTTTTCGAGTTTATCAAAACACTTTGCCAGGTTTTCTTGTTTTTCGTTTTTATCAGTTTGGGCATACAGCGATAATTGTTCAGTTCCTTCTTCTCCGATTTTTTCAAGGATAACACCTGTGCTTCTATAGAGTATTTCAGGGTTGTATATTTCTTTTAGGAGTTCAATTGCAATTTTGGAAATTTCTAATTCAAAGTCGACAGGAGCAAGTAAATCTTTCTTTGTATAAAAAACTCTGAAATCTTTTGTTCTTAACATTACTCCTATTTGTCTGCATTTTGTGTTGTACGCACGCAATTTACGGCAAGATGTATGAATATGTCTGTTTAGTTCATTTTTTATAAAATTAAAATCTGATGTAAATATTCCGAAGGCTCTTGTGTTTTGAATAGATTTCGGAGCTTCCTGAATGTTTGAAACTCTGGAAACCATTTCTCCCAACAGCTCGTGCCGCATTTCAATACCATTTATTCCTATTGATTTGTCGAGCCATTCGTCAGATTTTTGAACTAAATCATAAGCCGACAGAATCCCCGATTTTTTCATACGGACTTCCAATCTGCGTCCAATCCCCCAAATTTCTTCAATTTTTGTTGAGGGTAAAACTTTTTTTAGCTTACTTTTTCCTATCATAAATATATGTGACTCATAGCTTTTTGCTTTGTCAGAGGCTAATTTAGCAAGAGTTTTTGATGAACTGACTCCGATTGATACCGGGATATCCACATTATCCAGTATTTTTTGTCTTAATAGTTGTGCAAGTTTAAAATAATTGCTTTTGTATAATCTTGTCAATCCCGTAAAATCAACAAATGCTTCATCGACGGAATATATATCAACATAAGGACTGAACTCTTTAAGCGTATTCATCACCTGATTAGAAACTTTTGCGTAATATTCGTGGTCTGCTACAATGTAAATAGCTTTCGGGTGTTCTTTTTTTGCCATAAAGTATGGCTCGCCCATTCTAACACCCATAAGTTTAGCTTCTTTTGCACGCGAAATGACGCACCCGTCAGGGTTAGAAAGAACACAGACCGGCTTATTCTTTAATTCAGGATTCCTTTTTTGCTCACAAGATACAAAAAACGAATCGCAATCAACTAATGCTATGACCTTTTGTTTCCCCATAATATAAGTATTATTCATATTATATAACAGGTCAATTAAATATTTTGTTTTCGTAATAAATCTATAAAAAATAGCAAAAAATATCTTGATGTTTTTTTACACATAGTGTATTATTAAAACCGAAAGGAAAATAATATGAGTAAGAATAATTATATATTCCCAAAAAAATCAGATTTAAGACATCTTAAAATATCAGACATAAAGGCTTCATTGCCTGATTTGAAAAACCTATATGAAGCAAAGTCCGTCGCTGTTGGAAAATGGCTTATGGGCGTTATTGAGCAAGGTTTGAAAGACGGTAGTATGAATTTTAATGATGTATTGCCTTCAAAACCCGAATTTGCATATCTTTTAGGCGTAAGTATCGGAACTATGCAAAATGCTTTTCGCTATATTGAAGATTTAGGCTACGTAGAATCAAAACAATGTATAGGTACATTGGTTCGTAATTATAAACAGCCTGTTACAACATTGAGGAAACTTACCTCAAAGCGTGATATGGCGGCTAATTCAATAAAACGTTATATAATAAATAATGGCATAAAAGTAGGAAAAACAATGCCTTCGTCTGCAACGTTGGCAACCATAACAGGATATACTGCCAATACTGTACGTTTAGCTATGGAAAACTTGTCAATTCAAGGTATTTTAGAGCACAAATATAAAAATTCAAGTGAATATGGCTGGATATTAAAATCGGTGGATTTTGATTTGGCTGAAGAAATAGAATCTGCAAAAGCAAAAACTCTTGTTGATATGGTTGTAAAAGATTTGGAAAATTATATAAGTGCAAATTTGAAAGTAGGCGACAGGCTTCCTACACACATGGTGCTATCTCAAGAGTTAAAAGCAAGTATAAAGACTATTCATGATGCATTAAAAGTTTTGTCCGATAACGGAATATTATTACCAAAAAGGGGCAGATACGGTACTACGGTTATTCGTATTCCAAATGACAAAACAGTAGATTTAAAACCGGAAACTTCGATTTTTGCTCCGGCAGCGGATACTGCGTTTTATCATTATGAAAAAACGCAAAATTATGTTAAAAAGCTAATAGTAAATAATTATCAAATAGGTGATAAATTACCTTCAATATCCGAATTAGCGCAAGAGTTGGATTTGAGTCAAAATACTGTTCGTAAGGCTTTTCATAATTTGGCAAAAGAAGGTTATTTAGTATTTTCTCGCGGTAGGTACGGCGGAACTTTTGTTATTGATATGCCTGAAGTTGATACTCAAGCCTTTAAGTGGCTTGCAGTTAATCCGCAATATGCCAAGGAATACGGAAAAGGCATTGTTGAGAACTAGTATATTATTGTAAATTGTTTGACATGACGTTAATATCCCTGTAGTATGGATATATATTATACTTGGGAAGATTCATGTACATAAAAAAGATAGAGATAGATAATTTCAAATCATTTGCCAACAAAACAGATATCCCAATGTTGGATGGTTTTACGACCGTATCTGGTCCAAACGGTTCGGGTAAAAGTAATATTATTGACAGTGTGATGTTTGCGCTTGGTTTGCGTACAGGCAGTGCTTTGCGTATTGAAAATTTGTCCGATTTCATATCTTCGTTTAATAACCGTAATGAGGCATTTGTAAAAGTTACATTTGGCGGTTTGAAAGATGCGGAAGAAGTTTCTGTCGCAAGAAGGATTAAGAAAAATTCCCAAGGCTTTGCTTCTACATATTATTTGAATGACAAAGTTGAAACTTTGACGAATATAAAATCTGTTTTAGAAGAATATAACATAACTCCAAACAGTTATAACGTTGTTATGCAGGGTGATGTTAACAGCATTATCGGTTGTTCCTCAAAAGTCCGCAGGGGGATTATTGATGAAATTGCCGGTGTGGCTGATTTTGACAGACGTATAGATCAGGCAAAAGGCGAATTGCAAAAAGTTGAGCAGCGTGTTCAAACAGCAACAATTGTTTATACGGAAGTTAGTGCTGAATTAGAGCAATTAAAAGAAGAAAGAGAAGTTGCTCTAAAATATAAAAAATTAAAAGACGAAAAAACGGGTCTTGAATCCCAAATCGGAACCGTTAAATTCTTTGATTTAAAACGTAATTTGGAATTGGCGCACGAAAATATATTAAAAGCGAATAAAGATTTAAAAGAAAAAGAATTAAGTAAAAAAGATTTAGAAGAAAGAATAAAACTCGTCAACGAAAAGTATAAAGAATTGAGTGATAAACTTCAAGAGCAAGGTGAGGAAGAACGGACAAAATTAAAAGATGAACAAAGTAATTTGAGTGCTCAAATTCAAACAAAAAAGAGTGCAATAGATTATTCGGATACTCAAATTCAAAGAGGTCTTCGCTCAATTGAAAACTCCAAAAACGGCATTGAAGAATTCAAGAAAAATATCGAAAACGAAAGACTGAATATAAAGCTTTCTCATGACAAAATCGGTATTATCGAAACTCAATTAAAGGAAAAAAATGCCGAACTTGCCAAAAAATTGAAAGATATTTCAGGTTTAAGTTCAACTGCGGATAAATATATTCAGGAACGTAATGAAACTTCAAAAGTCCTTGATGGGTTGAAAGATAAAGATAATGAATTGTTAAAAGATTCTTTACCAAAAGAAAATGAATTAAAAAATCTGCGCAGTTCAATATCAGATGCAAAAGATTTTATTGAAAAAGCTACAAAAGATAAAGATGAATTTGCCGATAAAAAATCGTTAAAAGAGCTTCAAGTTTCCGATTTACAGAAGGAAATGGAAGAATTGAAAGATATTCAGGGCAAAACAATGAAAGCTCTTGATGATGCAAAAACTTCGGTTGAAGATTTTGACCATGATGTTCGCGCAGCATACAGACGCTTAACCGAAATGGAAGCTCAACGCAGTGCCCTGTCAGCTTCTCCGTCAGGCGGCCCTATAAATGCTGTTATGAATGCGAATTTGGATGGAGTTCATGCTCCTTTGATGCAGTTAGGCTCGGTTGATGAAGAATATGAATTGGCGCTTAATATCGCTTTTGGCGGAAGATTATCTCATATTGTTGTAGAAGATACTCATGCAGCTTACGTTGCTATGGAATTGCTAAATTCCTCAAAAGCCGGCAGAGCAACATTTATACCTTTGAATAAAATAAAAAAAGCTCCGACAAAATTGCAGTTGCCAAAAAATCGCGGAGTTATCGATTATGCAATAAATCTTGTTGATTTTGACGATATGTATCTGGATGCATTTTTCTATGCAGTTGGCGATACGTTGATTGTTGAGGATTCTGATGCTGCGGAATCTTTGATGGGCAAGTTCAGAATGGTTACTTTAGACGGTAAGTTATATGAAAAATCAGCAGCTATTACAGGCGGTTATGTTAAAAAATCAATGTTTGGCTTTGGAAAAAACGATGATGCAGAGTTAGAAAATGCGCGTAAAAAATTAGAAGAATTGCAGAAAAAATATAACGATGCCATTGCTAAGCGTAAACAGCTTGAAGAAAAACTTGACAGTGTCAGAGTTTCTCATTCAAATGCTTCTACCGAATATTCAAAAGCAAAAATAGAATTAAACAATATGGTGTCAAATTTTACGGCAAGTCAAAGTTTGCTTGATGAAAAACAAAAATTTATCGACGAAAATGAACCTAATATTGAAAAACTTTCAAAAGAACTTGATAAAATTGAAGAAAAACGAATATCTTTAGCTGATGATATAACAAAGGCTCAAGAACGCTTGGCGCAGCTTGATGATTTGTTAGGTGACAAAGATTTAAAAGAATTGAAAGAAAAAACTCAAGGCATTGAAAATGATATTCGTCAGCTTGAATCAAATCGAATGAATGTAAATAATGAAATAATCGGCTACGAAAATAAAATTAAATTCAATGAGCAAATGATTATGACAAGAGAAGAGGATATCAAAAATACAATAAAAAATAGTGAATCTCTTGAAAAAGACAAGGAAGAAGCAAAATCTGATATCATCCGTTTAGAGGAACAATTAAAAACCCTATCTGATAAAATTGCAGTAATTGATGAAAAGATAGGGGCTTTAGTGAAAGAAAAAGAAGAAATTCATAACAGTTTAGTAGAGCTTCAAACAAACAGTGCAGTGAAAGCTTCTGAAATAGAACGCGTAAATGAGCAAATAGAATCGTTTAAGGCACGTCGCAGAGAGCTTGAACCTCAATTAAAAGAAGCATCCGATTTTCTGTCAAATTCCGGTGTTGATATTGAAAAAATTGAGCCTGTGGAAATTTCTATTGATGAATTGAATTCAAAAATTCAAAGATTAGAAAAGCGTATGCAGGATTTAGGCGATGTAAATATGCGTGCAATTACTTCTTATGAAATAAAATCTGCACGAAAAGAAGAATTAGATAATAAAATTCAAACACTTACACAAGAACGTCAAGCAATATTAGACAAGATGAACGGTTTTGAACAGCAGAAGAAAGAAGCGTTTATGACAACATATACTGCAATAAACGAAAACTTTAAAGATATTTATCATCAATTATCCGAAGGCGAAGGCAGATTGATTTTGGAGAATGAAAAAGATCCGCTTTCTGCAGGTATGACAATAGAAGCAAAACCGCGAGATAAAGTTACGAATAATAAACTCGGAGCTTTGTCGGGAGGAGAAAAAGCGCTAACAGCATTGGCTTTAGTATTTTCTATTCAGAAATATTTACCTGCGCCATTCTATGCGTTAGACGAAGTTGATGCAAGTTTAGACACAATGAATGTCGAAAAGATTGCAGAAATGATACAAAAACAATCAACTGATACTCAGTTTATTGTAGTAAGTCACAGGCGACCTATGATTGAGGCAGCTGCCAGAACAATAGGTGTAACTCAAAAAGAAAAGGGAAAAACAAAAGTTACGGGTGTAAAATTAAGAGATGACGATGAACAATAATTTGATAAATGCACAAGATCTTGAAATATATGAAGGCTTAAGTTCAAAAGATTCCAATGACGGTATCGGCATACTTGTTGATATGGCAAAATCAGGTAAAATAGACCCTTGGAATATTGATATTGTTGATGTTACAGAGAAATATCTTCAAAAAATGATTGAGATGAAGTCTTTGAATTTGAGAGTAGCAAGCAGAACACTATTATTTGCTGCAATCTTATGCCGTATGCAATCAAATGTTTTGGCAGGAATTTCTATAGCGGATTTTCAAGATGATGAACCGGAAGAACCGGTATATGATGAGGACGGATTTATTGTAGAATATCCTGATGATGAACAGGAATTTGTACCGACAAGTAATGTTGTTCGCTGGGATGAAGCTCTAAAGCGCAGAACAAGTATAAGACTTAATCGTAATCGTGTCGTTACATTGAAAGATTTGATTAAACAACTTGAATTTTATGAAAAATTAGAGAAAAAAGCTTCTTATAAAAGTGCTCACGAGCGTGCAAAGCGTAATGTGCGCAATTATTCCAGATTAACGCCTGAAGAAATCGTATCAATGGCGCATGAAGAATATATCGAAGAAGCTGTACAAAAGTTGAAAGATAATTTAGAACAAATTTTTGAATATAATGATAAAATTGAGTTAAATGATTTAGCTCCTTTAGGGTTAGACAGAATAAGTGCGTATATGGCTCTGTTATTTTTAAGCCGTGATACGGATTATGAATTGGAACAGGAAGAATTTTATTCCGATTTGTATGTTGTGAAAGGCGGTAGCCATGTCGCAACAGCTTAAGTCAAGAATAGAGGCGGTTTTGTTTGTCACAGCAAAAGCGTTAACGTTAGATGAAATTTCTGCATATTTGGATGAAGAGCCTGAAGTTATAGAAGAAGCATTATTGGAATTGATTATGGATTATTCTTCGCGTGACGGAGCTTTGGAAATTGATGATGAAGATGGTTATATTTTGCAGGTAAAAGAAGATTATTCGGATATTGTTGAAAAAATATGTCCTGTTGATTTGTCCCCTGCAGTGTTGAGAACTTTATTGATTATCGCCATAAAAAAACAGATAAGACAAACAGAACTTGTAAAATTGCGTTCAAATGCGTATGAACATGTTGCAGAGCTTGTAGAACGCGGTTTGGTTTCAAAGCATAAAGACAAAAATGGCAGAAGTATTAATCTCAAAACTACCCCAAAATTTGCTGAATATTTCAAATTAAAAGGTGATATCAATGCCTTGGCAATGCAATTGGAAAAGGAATTAAATGATAAAAAAGATAATCAGTAAAATTTTATTGCTGTTATTGTTATTTGTTGGCTTGTATTTTTTATGGGCAAAATCTCCATTAAGTACTGCTTATTTTTATGAAAACGGTAAAAAATTATACGAAGCGGGTAATTATGTTCAGGCTGTTGAAAAATTTGAGCGTATATTGCTAAATGACCCTCAAAACAGAGCTGCACGGTTTATGTATGTTCAAACATTGGCTAAACTTGAACCTGATTATGGTGTTCAGGAAGCACTTTATAAAATGGCAAATTCCAACGTTAATGATTCTGCCAAAACTTATGCAAAAGCTTATATTATTCGTTTAAAAACAAAATTGTCAGATAAGTTTGAAGAAAATTACATATATAATGCAATTCAAAATAAAGATATTATCCGCTGGGATAAATCATCTTTTCCTTTAAAGGTATATATTGAGAAAAAATCTGATATCCCTTCGTACTATAGTAAAAATGTTGAAGATGCTTTTTCTGCTTGGATGAATAATATTGATTTTATCAAATTTGTGATGACAGATAGTGAAAAGGCTGCAAATATTGTTGTAAAATATATTGATTATTCCGGAGATGAATGTGGAGAAGGAGTTAATAATTATGTCATTGCAACAACATTTCCCGATATTAATAAGCATCATATTCTGGAAAAAATGAGCATTACAATTCATAAAACAAATTGTTTTAATAAAAATTTTGCCCCTGAAGAAATTTACAATGCATCTCTTCATGAAATAGGTCATGCGCTTGGAATTATGGGACATAGCGAAACTAAGGGAGATGTTATGTATGCGACATCCAGCGCTAAATACTCTTTTAGGCGCTCTGAAATGTATTTTAGAAACAGTTTTACTATAAGTGATATAAACACGATTACACTTTTGTACAATCTTGCGCCTACAGTTACTAATATTAAAAATTTTAATCGCGAAGGTTTATATTATGCGCCGTTAGTGTTGGGTAACGATGACGAGATTATAAAAAAGAAACTTAATGAAATAAAGCAATATATAAAAAAATATCCGAATTTCGCGTCGGGCTATATAAATATATCTTCTATTTATGCAAATTCAGGTCAAGAAGATGAGGCCTTCAAGGCGCTTGATACAGCGGAAAATCTGGCTCGTTCACAAGATGAAAAGTATTTAGTTGAATATAATCGTGCTATATTGCATTATAATTCTCATAATCTTGCTAAAGCGCTTGAACATGCACAAAAAGCAAAGGCGATAAAACCTTGTTCCAGAGTTGATGAATTGATAAATGATATACAAATTCTCAATACCAAGTAGCATTTTGACTTTTGTATGACATTAAATTTCAATTAAATTGTTTTTAGTTTTTTCTGGCAACGACAAGAGCATTTGATAAAGCAATACCTCCGATTTGTTGAGGATTATTTACAATCATTCCGTCAACATACATGACTGTTGAGCCTCCCCCATCAAGATTTATAGCGTTTATACAACCAAGTGATTTCATAAAATTGGCAAGTTCGTATAGCGTCATTCCGATAGAGCTTCCTTCTCTGCCGTCCACTGCCACAAGTATCAGATCATTGTCTTTAGTATAACCGATAGCAGTTCTCGGGTTTCTGCCTGAAATTGCAGTGAGTTTTTCTTCATAAGTATCGATATATACATTCCCGTTTCTGACAAGATATGGCCCCCCGCTTATGATGTGTTTAACGTTTTTCCATTCAGGGTTCATTCCGATTTGCGCGTCAACATGTTGCGCTCCAAAAAGTTTTCCTAAAACTTCTTTCGGACCAACCAAAACATATCCGTTTTCAGGAATGGAAAGGGGATTGGCGGATGCTGCCAAAATACGATTTCCTTCAATTTGTAGTTGTACACCATATTTAGGCGATGCCGGAGCATATTTCCCCCAATCCCTTGTGTATGCCAAAACGTATGAGGATAAGATGCGCGGTTGATTTATATTATCAATTTTTATTGTATGACCGTTACCTGTAATTTTCCCTTCTATGCTTACTCTGCCAACATCATATCCGTCTTCAAATATTCCCATTGCTACTCTGTTGTATATCGGACCTGTGTAAATCTTCCCGTCAATCATAAGAGTTCCTAACGGAACACCTGTTTGCGGCTTGAAAAAACCGCCGTTGATTGCAACAATAGAGTTTGTTCTTCCTGCAATTGTTCTTAATGTAGTTTTATGATGCAGAGTCCAAGTTGATGCAGTTGCCGGTTTTACTTCGTAATTACTTGCTATTTTATGATTCATCTCTACTACGTTAATTCTGACAGGCTTGCCTGCGTAGTATTTTGTTAATTTTACATGTTTAATCCCCTTGTCTACATTGTGTACTGTTAAACCGCTATACTTTGTTTGTATCCTTTGTTCGAATTGTTCTTCTAAAATATACGGGTTTGCGTTTGTATTTAACAGAACTCTCTCGCCGGTGTGTTTTAATGTAGGTGCCGTAATTACCGTATTTGCGATTAAATCGTTCGCGAATATCGGCTGCTGAGCCACGCCCGGCGAAAGAGCTAAAATTAATAACAATATAACTGCATAAGCATATTCAAATGCTTTTCTCTGTTGATCCTCTATTTTGTAGTATTTAAGTGTATCCATACTTGGCACTCCTAATAAAAAAGTAACCGGATACCTTTTTGTTTTAAGAGTGGTGATGGGGTATAACACTCATCAGAGCCCTATGTGGGCAAATAGGATACTCCTACTACTATTGTAACATATTTTAGCATGACATTTCAAGTGCTTACAACCCTTTAATAGTAATAAATTTACAAAACTAAATAGTGGTAAAGTTACACTATTTCAATACTTTGTTTAATTCGTCCGCAATAGGTCCGGCTTCTTCACAATTTCTCGGATTTACTTGTCCTTTTAATTCCGAATATGGAGATTTCTTTTGTCTTTCCAACCAAATATCGCTTTGTAATTGTTTTTTTAATTGTTCTTGAGTTTGAACGCTAAAATGTAAATGATACATGGTTGTTTCTCCGGTTGAGCCAACGTAGCCTAAAGGTGTTCCCATAGTTACAAATGTGCCTAATTCTGGTCTAGCAATAGAATCAGGGTATTCATTCCCTCTTGCCATGTGATCAAATATGTATTTTCTGCCGTCTACGCCAAGGATTTCTATTTTATTAGCTATAACATTATCGTTTGGTCTTGCAAATTTATTAGCAATTACTACCCCGTCAACAGGAGCAATAATTGTTACAGGTTTTTGAGGCTTTCTTGCGTATGGAGTTGTAAAAATATCAAGCCCAAGATGGTTCCTGCCTCCCGGTCTTGGGGCTAAAAATTCTCCAAATGGTTCTGTGTATATTCTGTCTGCTCCTTTTAGCGGGAAGCAATAAGAAATTTCATCTTGTGGCTTTAGAATTCGTTTTCTTAATACTTCTAATGATGCTTCATCAAAAGTTTCAGTTACTCCTCCACGAAAATTAATTGTTTTAATTTTTTTTAGGTCTTTTGTCAGGTTTACGAGCTCAATTTTCTCTCTGATAAATGTATCAGTGTTAAAGGTCATTTGTTGAATTTTTCCTGTCTTCATCGGGGTAAACGACAATACTGCCGCTAAAATTTGCGGTTTGTATCTGCGGAATAATGATATGGTCGGTTTTGATATATTCATATTACATATAAAATTTATAAAAAAAATTTTTGCTATGTTTAATCAAAATCAACAGGTTCACGCATAATTTTTTCGATGGCTTCTCTTGCCGTAAATACAAGAGCTTCAGGTATATTGTCGATTATTGTAAGCTGTCTTAATACATCAACAGTTCTTTTAAATGCGCGTACAATATCGCCTTCACCTATATCTAAAGAACCTTTTACGGTTTCCCAATCTGCACCTTCAACCCATAATTCTATAAGTGAACTAAAGTAAGGATTTATATATGTTGGAGAATCTATATCATAATCGCTTTGGGCTTTTTCAACTTTTCGTTTAATATTTCTTATTTTGTTCAGAGTTTTTCTGACAGGTTCCGAGAAAGGAATATATGGAATTTCAGCTCTGATATCTTCTGTTGTGATTGCGCAAATTACACCGGCTAATTGTGATGGTGATAAATTATCCAATAAGCCCGAAAATATTACTTCTGATAAATATATTTCATTTTCGCTTCTTAATTGTGAAGTTGTTTTTCCGCGTTCTGTCGGATAATCGTTTTCAAGATAGCCCCAATTTTGGAGTATGGCGCGGTGTGCTAAAAATTTATTCCAATAAATATCTTTCTGTTTTTCAATTTCTTTTTCTAATTTTTTACGTTTTGACAATAATCTTTGGGTAACTTCAATATTTTTAGAATGTTTTTTGTAGAATTTACAATTATCGCATGCATATTTTTGCATTTGTTGAAGTTCTTTTTTGTTGCGTTCTCCGAATTCTATAACTTCAGGAGAGAGTGCTCTATGTTTTGATTTTTCTTGTCTTAAGATTTTTTTATATGTTTGTCTGTTTTGGACGTACATAAATCTTATTTTGTCATATTTTTGGACATCATCATCCGTTAGTTTAAACGGGCATTTGAAAGCTCTTTGTTCTATATCATTGTCATATTGTTTGATTTGTTCAAGTATCGGTATAAGTCTGTAATCAGAAGAATAATACCCAAAACTCTTTAAAATCAATTCTTTAGATTCTTCCAAATCAAATCTCTGAAGAAGATTTAGCACCATAGAATAACTTGGTGAAAATTTACTTTCTAACGGATTAGAATTGCTCAATACAAGTTGAGCAACTTCTTCGGGTGATTGGAATGAAGTTCCTATAATCGTAACGTATCCGACTTCATCCATTCCGCGGCGGCCTGCTCGGCCTGACATTTGTAAAAATTCGTTTGCGGTTAACATTCTGTGTCCTGAATCAGTACGCTTGCTAACTGCACTTATAACTGTAGAACGCGCAGGCATATTTATACCGGCAGCAAGTGTTTCTGTCGCAAATACAACTTTAATTAACCCCTGTTGAAATAATTTTTCAACCAAATTTTTCCAAGCAGGTAAGAGCCCTGCGTGATGCGAAGCTACCCCTTGTATTAAATAATCAATATTCTTATTGCCATATAAGTGTGGATTTTCTGCTATAAAATCATCAATAAATTCTCTTATTTTTTGTTGTTCCGCTTTTGTATTTAATTCAAGCCCTGAACATTTTTCCATTTGTTCGTCGCATTTTTTGCGAGAAAATGTAAAATAAATTGCAGGAAGCATATCTTGTGATGCAAGATTTGATATTACCTGTTTGACATAAGATTTTTTGCGTTTATCGCGACCTTTTGACCATTGAGGTTTTTCAGGTCTTATTTTTGAGTTTACTTGTCCGCTTGGAGTTAACAACGGTAATAATTTATAAGGTTGTGACGAATCAAAATAGTAGAATCTTAACGGAACCGGTCGAAAATCCGTATTTACAAGTTTAGTTTTGGAATGAACCGTATTTATCCAATCCGTTAATTCCTGACAGTTTGCAACCGTTGCAGAAAGCGCGATAATCTGAATATTTGTCGGGCAATAAATAATACTTTCTTCCCAAACCGTGCCGCGCTGTTCATCATTCATATAGTGAACTTCATCTAATACAACATATCTAACATCTTTTAAATTATCGGCTACTGCACCAAAATTTGTCCCATATAGCATGTTTCTGAAAACTTCCGTTGTCATAATTACAATTTGAGCATTACGGTTTATTGAAGTGTCGCCTGTAAGTAAGCCGACATTATCTTGCCCGTATTGTTCGCAAAAATCGTAGAATTTCTGGTTTGACAAAGCTTTCAATGGGGTTGTGTAAAATATTCGAACATTTTCTTTGAGAGCATTGTTTATTGCATGTTGCGCAATAACAGTTTTTCCTGCGCCTGTAGGGGCACAGACAACTACGCTCTCCCCGTTATCTATAATTTGGCAGGCCTCTTTTTGAAAATCATCTAATTCAAAAGGGAATTCATACATCTTTAAACTATTCCTTTTTGATACTATTATAACATAGTTCGCAAAAAATAAAATGTTTGGATTTTGTATAAATAATGTAAATAAATAAAGAAAATGTATATTCGGAGGAAAAATTGAAAGTAACGTTAAATACTCAAAACAATTACAATCAGCATTTCGGGGCAATCAACATTACAAGCAGCGCCAAAGCAATCATAGACAGCAGAAAACTCACACAAGCACAATATAGATTATTAGGTATTCATATTAATGGTATAAACAAAATAAATGATATTTCTGTGACACTTGACGGTAAAGGTGATAGGCTTTGTGCATCTTTGAGCGGTAAATCAAATACCGTCAATAATATAAAAGAAAGTCCTTTAAGTAAACGGGTTAATCGGTTTCTTTTAAAATACATCAGAAGTATAAGGCGTTTAGCTCAAGACATACATGAATTTGAAACGACTGTCAGAAATTTCAATTAATTAAAAAAAAATACTCAATAAAGTGACTTTTTATATTTTGAGCTGCTAAAAAATGTTTATGATATTTTATAATAATAAGAAATAAAGGATGGATAAATTATGCAATATATTACAAATACAAAATTAAATTCAAATTTATCTTTTGGAGCAATGCTTCCGTCAAGTAAGGCATACAATTTTATAGTAAAACGTGCGGGCAACCCTGAAAAATTGGGGTTAATTGAAGATATTATGTTTTCTATGTATAATAGCAAGGTTAATGCCGATATTTATGTTTCAAGTGACTTTGTCCCAAGATTAGTTGCTTCGATTGACGAGTATAACGGACACGGATATCAGATAAAAGAGTCACTATGGGATAGACTGTTTCATTCTCCTGCCAAGTTTTTATCTGATGTAAAAGCTGAGATGAGACATATTGAAAGAAAAAATGCTAAAAGCATTAGCAAATAAATATAAAAAAAGCAAGCATAATGCTTGCTTTTTTTATATTTTATCAAATCCCGTGTATTTCCTTAATACTTCAGGTATTATAATTGTGCCGTCTGCTTGTTGGAAGTTTTCAACAATAGCTGCAAATGTTCTGCCAACTGCAAGTCCGGAACCGTTTATAGTGTGGACAAATCTGGTTTTACCTGTTGCTTTTTCTTTGTAGCGAATATTAGCTCGTCGTGCTTGATAATCTCCGTAATTTGAGCAACTTGAGATTTCTTTGTATGTGTTATAAGAAGGCAGCCATACTTCCAGATCCCAGCATTTATTTGCGCTAAACCCGATATCAGCAGTGCATAATGCAACTTTTCTATAAGGCAGTCCTAATAATTGCAGCATCCTTTCTCCGTCTGCGGTTAATTTTGCATGTTCTTCAGGTGAAGTTTCAGGAGTAGTATATTTAACCATTTCAACTTTGTTAAATTGGTGAACTCTTATCAAACCGCGTGTATCTTTACCTGCAGATCCTGCTTCGCGTCTGAAACATGGAGTGTATGCAGTCATATACATAGGCAAATCGTCTTCTGATAGTATTTCGTTTGCATAAATATTTGTAACCGGAACTTCTGCTGTTGGAATCAAATACAAATCTTCATTTTCACATTTATACATATCTTCTTTAAATTTTGGAAGCTGTCCGGTGCCCGTCATAGTTGCAGCGTTAGCCATAAATGGCGGAAGAATTTCTTCATAACCTTCGTTTTGTGTATGCTCATCAAGGAAAAAGTTGATAATAGCGCGTTCTAATCTTGCACCTTTACCTCTATAAAGTGTAAAACGAGATTGCGAAAGTTTTACTCCGCGTTCAAAATCAACGAGCCCTTTTTCTTCGCATAAATCCCAGTGAGCTTTGGGTTCAAAATCAAATTTTGTAGGTTCTCCCCACGTTGAAACGACAATATTATCATCTTCTGATGTTCCGACAGGAGTTGTTTCATCCGGAATATTAGGGATATGTAATAAAACGTTTCTTTGTTTTGTGTCAAGTTCGTTTTGCTTTTCTTCCAATGCTTTTATTTCATCCCCTAATGCGCGAACTTCTTCTTGAATTGCATCTGTATTTTCACCATTCTTTTTCATTAAACCGATTTTTTGAGATTCATTCTTGCGTTTTGCGCGTAATTCGTCGGCTTGAGTTTGAATTTTACGACGTTCTTCGTCGATTTGGATAACTTCATCTATTGACCAGTCCGGATTTCTTCTTTTTAAAAGTTCGTTTATTTTTTCCGGATTTTCCCTAATAAGTTTAATATCAAGCATTTTTACCCTCTTTCGTTTGTTCATTATTAATGATAGTTCAAAAACTCTTTTAATCAAGTCTTTTGCTAATCTTGTGTAAAGGGTTGCTTATTTATAAAAACATTGTTATAATATATCTATAGGATATACTATGTTTATAATTGTAAATAATTTTCTAAAACCCTAAAGATTTACGCGGAACTTGCCGACTTATAAAATAAGAAGGCTAGTTCAAAACACGAGGTGCTGAATTATGAAACAACGTATTAAGTTGAATAATAAAAAATCACATTTTCCTCTACCATTGGGAGAGGGTAGAATTTCAACACAAGGAACGAGTGTTAGAAATTCGGGTGAGGGTAAAAGCTTTACAAAAGCCCTTTCCGTTGCAGCATTAGCAGGGTTAACATTTTTCGGAGCACAAGCCAATGCGCAAGGGGTAAATGTTGACGATAATTCTCCTTTAGCCTTGAAGAAGGACAAATCACAGGTGCCGCTGCGGATTTAGCGACGGTTGTCAGACAAAACGGAGACAGAGAATACAATTTTGACTCTGCAACCGATGTATACACTGCAACAGGTACTTTTGGTAATATGGGTTCAGGCAAATTAACAATAAATGGCGTTGTTGATGAAAACGGCAACAAATCTACCATAGACATGAATGGCAATTATGCAATAAATAGAAGCGGAAATATTGAACTTAATAATATTGTATTTAAAAATGCGGGTAATCGTTCTGAAGGTGTTTTTTCCAAACCGGGTGGCAGCGGCTCGGATATAACATTAACAAATGTAGATTTTATAAATAATGTTGCCCACAGCACTGTTGAAAACATTAACGGAGGTATTTTCGGAGCATTTGAGGGCAGAATAAGAATACATAAAATAGAAGGAGGGATATTTAAAGGTAATAGCGCATTACACACAGGGACTAATAATTCGGGTTCAAACGGCGGCGCGCTTTGCCTATGGAATCCAAACGATTATATAAAAGAAATTACTAATGTAGAATTCATTGAAAATTCTTCCATTGGCTATTATGCAAACGGAGGAGCTATAGATAATGAAGAAGGAATAATTGGTAATATAGTTGGAAACTTTACAGGCAATTATTCACAAAGTTCAGGAGCTCATGCGCTGGGCGGGGCTATATTTAACGTCGGTAAAATAAGTGATATCAATGGGAATTTTAACGATAATTATGCTCAAAGTTCAGGAGCTCAAGCGGTGGGCGGGGCTATATACAATGTAAATGGCACTATAAATGAAATTCATGCTGATTTTGCAAATAATACAGTAACTTCAAATAGTAGCGCGTATGGTGGCGCAATAGCAAACTACCAAGCAACAATAAATACACTTATAGGTAATTTCAACAATAATGTTGCCAAAGGACCAACTGCTGATGGTGGCGCGATATACAATCAAGGCAAAATATCTTCAATTAAAGGTAATTTTACAAACAATTACGCAGAAGGAACAACTGCCTATGGTGGAGCGCTTTACCTTCGTGGAACTCTTGATTTAGTTGATGGAAACTTTATAAACAACCATACGGAAGCATCTGGCAAGAATGTCGGAGGTGCTATATTTAATACAAATAATAGCACTATAAAAAAAATAAAGGGGAATTTCATAGGCAATTATAGCTATTCCCATCAAGATTATGCTGGGGGTGGAGCTGTTGCAAATAATACTAACAATAGCCAAATAGAAGAAATAACAGGTATTTTTAGAAGTAATTACACATATGCCCTTAATGGTCGTGCTCAAGGCGGCGCCATTATGAATGGCGCAAAAAAAGGCATAAATAAAATTACAGGGAATTTTATCAATAATTATGCGTATTCAAAAAATTCTTACGCGCAAGGCGGTGCCATTGCAAATCTTATATCAGTCGGCACATCAGATATTCCAAAAATGGGAGAAATACATGGTAGCTTCATAAATAATTATGCCAAAACTGATTCTGAAAATAATTTGGCATTTGGGGGAGCAGTGGTAACCCGTGGTAGTGTAGATTTCGTTGCTGATAAGTCTAAAAACATATTTTCAGGAAATTATACAAAAGATTACAGAGGGAAAATAAACAATGCTATATTTGTTCGTACAAATATAATTC
>OMVC01000202.1 GCA_900314375.1 uncultured bacterium | reverse complement strand
ATAATTTACAAAAGTTCTATATTGGCGAGAGACGGCAAGCTCTCGCCTTTTCCTTTTAATTACAATAGTGTAAAAGTTATACTATATAAAGAAAATAACCACAATTTGCGGTTATTTTCTTTTATTATTCTTCTAATGATTGATATCCAGATTTATGAGATTTCAACAAAACTCCGCGTTTGGATGTTTGAATGAAATCAATCATTTTTTCTATATATTCATTTGTCGGAATTTCTGCTTTAATTTTTTCTATTGCTTGAGAAGTGTTATAATCTTCCGAAATCAACAGCTTAAATGCTTCGTTCAAATGAGTTCTGGTTTCTAAATCAACCCCTCTGCGTTTTAGTGCAATAACATTAATTGTTCTCGGAACAGGAGGTCTGCCTTCCCCTTTAGAGTATGGTAAAATATCTTGTCGAGATGCCGAAAAGCCACTTACTATTGACATTGTACCTATTCTGATATTTTGATGAAATACACTCATTCCGCCGACGAATGCGCCGAATTCAACATGAACGTGACCGCCTAATGTTACTAAATTTGCAAGTATTACCTGATCTTCCAAAACGCAATTATGTGCAACATGTGCGCCAACCATAATTAAACATTTATTACCTATTCGAGTTGTAAAATCACCGCAAGCTGCTGCTCTGTGAATAGTTACGTTTTCTTTAATAATTGTTTCATCTCCAATAACGACTTTTGTTTCTTCGCCTTTATAGCCTAAGTCTTGAGGTTCTGAACCGATTGTTGCAAATGGTGATATTGTACAATTTTTGCCAATCTCCGCATATTCAATATGAGCATTAGAGATTACTCTTGTGCCACTGCCAATTTTAACATTTTTACCTATTACAACATAAGGACCGATTATTGCATCTTCTGCTATTTGCGCTGAAGGATCTATTATTGCGGTTTTATCAATCATTCTCTTTCTCCCATTAAACTATTATTCAATTATAGTACAAAACGCGCTAATAATTAAATCCTTTATATTATTTTAATATCGTGACCAATAAATTTAAAAGATTATAGCCATTCAATAAGTGTTTTTATTTCTCCAAAATCAAGATGCATAATATCTTTACCAAATTTGTTCATCAAGGATTCCACCCCTAAATTATATGCCATAGGTTCATTCAGGTATCCTATTTTTTTATATAAATCGGTTGAAAAAGTTTTCTTATCAGGATCATAAACTTCACTGTAATTCAAGCCTTGATGCATACAAAACGGTACTCTTAATGTATTTTTCTTTTTTACATCATCTTTGTCGTAATACGAAAGACCGAATGTTCGGCATATTATCATTCGATATTTGTATATACTGCATCTGTCATCTATCAAAAACGGACATTCATATATAAATTTATCTTTTGTGTTAGCAGCTTTGTCTGCTTTAATTTGTAATACTTTATCAATAATTTTTTGTTGTGTTTCTTTTTCCAACGCCATAAATCCGAGTTTGATAAATTCAAATTCCAATTCAGAACAAGGATATTCTCCGTTTTTACAGCAATAAGCACACCCTTCTTTACAATGGATGTATTCTTTTTGCTTTTCAAAATGTTCATCTATTCTATTTTGAATAACTCGAATAAATTGACAATATTTTTCGATTTGATTTTCTTCCATAAGATTATACTAACACATTTATTTAGTTTTTCGTCATTTATTTATACTAAATTTGTGAAAAAGGACTCTTTTCTTTGGCGTATATAATTTCAACACCAGCACCGATTATTTTTTCAAATATAGGTAAAACAAGAATTTCTGATTCAAAATGTCCGATATCATACACGACAATATCACTATCAAGTGCTGTATGAAATTTTAAATCGCCCGTTACAAGACAATCCGCGCCAAAATCTTTTGCCTCATTTATAAATTCACTTCCCGAACCTGCACAAAAAGCTATTTTATTCAATTCTTTAACTTTATTATTATTTATTACTCGTGTATTGGGAGAAATTTTTTTCAATAGATTATTAAAATCTTCAATCGTAGTCTTGTAATCAATTATTCTTAAAAAGTCGTGTTCGATTTTTACTTTATGTTTCGATAAACCGAGAGTTTCAATTAACGTGTCTGTTGTACCGCCTTGCGCCTTGTCTAAATTCGTATGCGCACAATATACATTAATTTGCGGTGCGTAAGATTCTGAAACAAGTTCAGAATGACAATTAACGCAAAACAACGGGTGATGTGAAATTATCATATCGCAATTTTGTTCTTTTGCCTGTTTTACGACATCTTCGGTGACAGTCAAGCAGAGCATAATCTTACGAATTTCATCGTAACCCTCTATATTTATTCCCCAGCCTGAACAATCCCAGTCCTCTTGAGTTTCTGACGGTGCAAAAATTTCTATTCTCTCTGTTATTTTATATTTATACATTCCAAAATCTTTCTTGCGATGACATTTTTAGGCGCTTTTTCAAGTTTGTTTATGTCGCCTTTTTTATTGATTATATAAACCTCGTTTTCATCAGCACCAAACCCTATATCGTTTCTTGAAATATCGTTTGCAATCAGGTAATCACAACCTTTTTTATCAATTTTTGTTTTTGCATTTTCAAGCAAATTTTCTGATTCCGCGCAAAAGCCGACAATAATAGGTTTGGTTTGAGATTCTTCGGCGAAAACGTCATTCTGAGCGCAGCGAAGAATCTCCTTATTATTCGCCTCAGAATGACGACGTTTGCACAGTTCTATCAATATATCGGGATTTTTCACAAGTTCAAGCGTGATTGTTTCCTCATCGCCCTTTTTCATTTTTTGTTGTGCACGCTCTTTTACTCTGTAATCGGCAACTGCGGCTGCCATTATTATGTAATCTGAATTTTCATATTCTTCATTAACGGCATTTTGCATATCAATTGCGGATTTAACTTTTACGATTTTAAACGGAGCTTCGATGTCTTTTGTTGTGATTAAAACAACTTCTGCCCCCATATCATAAGCCGATTTTGCAAGTGCTAACCCCATTTTGCCTGATGAATAATTTGATATATAGCGTACAGGGTCGATTTCTTCTATTGTTCCGCCTGATGTTATAACAACTTTTTTGCCTTTTAAAAGTTGTTGATAATTGAGAGCTTCATCAACCGCATTGTAAATTTTTTCTAACGAACAAAGCCTGCCTTTACCGATATATCCGCAAGCTAAAAAACCGCTCTCAGGAGATAATATTTCAATTCCTCTGTTTTGCAAGGTATTAATATTTTCTTGTACGGCTTGATTGTTCCACATATTAACATTCATAGCAGGTGCAATAATTATTTTTTTAGAAAAAGCACACGCAACGGATGTTAAAAGGTTATCGGCAATTCCTTGTGCGATTTTTCCGATAGTATTTGCGCTTGCTGGCGCGATAAGCATAATATCTGCCCAATCAGCTAATGAAATATGCTCGGGTTTCCAATTTTTTGGGGTAAATTCATTTGTAAAAACCTCATTTTGCGAAAGATTTTGTAACGTAAGTTTTGTTACAAAGTTAAGCGCATTAGGAGTTGCAAGAATTTTTACTTCAGCGCCTGATTTTTTAAAATCGCGAATTAAAGTAAGAATTTTGTATGCTGCGATTCCGCCTGTTATACCTATTAAAATGTGTTTGTTTTGTAACATATAATTTGCCTGTTGATGTTCGATTTGGCGATTTTTCGGGCGTTGCCCTCAAAATGACAATTGTCATCCTGAGCGATAGCGAAGGATCGCCTTATTCTCATATTATTGTATCATATAAATCTTCCCATTTAGGATTAAATTTTTCGATTAATTCCTTTTTAAATTTTCTTGTCTTTCCTTTTAAATATTTTTCTCTATTTATTGCCGTTTCGATATCATCCATAATTTCGTAATATACCAATTTATTAAGATTATATGTTTTACTAAAACCATCTACAACATGATTTTTATGTTCCCATATTCTTTTTACAAGATTTGAAGTTACTCCGATGTAGAACGTGGTATGATATTGATTTGTAATAATATATGTATAACCTTTTTATTCATCATTTGTTAATTGGCGATTTTTCGGGCGTTGCCCTCAAAATGACAACTGTCATCCTGAGCGATAGCGAAGGATCGCCTTATTTGTCAAATTTTACAACAATCCTTTCAATTTCTTCAACAGCACGCTCAATATCATCATTTATAACAATATAATCATATTGTTTTGAACGTTCGAGTTCGGTTTTAGCTTGAGAAAGACGTTTTTGAATAGTTGCTTCATCCTCTGTATGGCGTCCGCGTAAGCGTTTTTCAAGTTCTCGCAAACCTCCGGAAATATCTCCGGAACAAACATTTACTCCCGGAGGAGCAATGAATATTAAAACAGCTTCAGGCATTTTTTCCTTGACCTGAAGTGCTCCTTGGGTTTCTATTTCAAGAATTATATTAAAACCTTGTTCAAATTTTTCATGAATATATTTTTTCTTTGTTCCGTAGTAATTGTCTGCATATCGCGCGTATTCAAGAAATTTATCTTCTTTGATATTCTTTTCAAATTCGTCTTTTGAAATAAAGAAATAATTTATTCCGTCAAATTCACCTTCGCGAGGTTTTCTTGTGGTGCAGGAAACCGAAAGAATAAAATCTTTATTCCGTTCCATAAATTTATTTATTACGGTGCCTTTGCCGACTCCCGAACATCCTGATATTACAAATAATTTTTTATTCATGTGAAAATTATACAACAAATAATTAATTTTTCCTTAACTTTCTGCGAATTAGATTAAATATATTATATAAATGTATTATAAAGTAGGTAAGCAGGTTGGCACAATTGTGCCGGCATCGAAAGGAGAGGAAAAATGATTAAACCGTTAGGCGACAGAATTGTTATTAAAATTATTGAAGATACAGAACAAACTTCAGGCGGAATTTTTATCCCTGACAGTGCAAAAGAAAAACCTCAAAAGGGTGAAGTTGTAGCTGTAGGATTGGGGAAAATGAATGATAAGGGCGAAAGAGAGCCTATGGATGTAAAAGTCGGAGATAAAATTTTGTATGCAAAATATGCCGGAACAGATGTAAAATTTGACGGAGTAGAATACAAAATATTATCGGTAAAAGATGCATTAGCAATTATTGAATAATTAAGACTTAAAGGAGAAATATAAAAATGGCAAAAAAAATTGTTTTTGATGAAGAAGCAAGAAAATCGCTTCTCAAAGGGATTGACGCGGTAGCAGATGCCGTAAAAGTCACATTAGGACCAAAAGGAAGAAATGTTATTTTAACTAAAAAATTTGGTGCGCCTCAAATTGTTAATGACGGTGTAACTATAGCAAAAGAAATTGAATTATCAGACGCATTAGAAAATTCAGGTGCGCAATTATTAAAAGAAGTTTCATCTAAAACAAATGATGTTGCAGGTGACGGTACAACAACCGCTTCAGTTTTAGCTCAAGCAATCGTAAAAGAAGGTTTGAGAAACTTAACTGCAGGAGCAAATCCGATGTCTATGAAACGCGGTATTGACAGAGCAGTTGATTCTGCAATAGAAAAAATTAAATCAATGTCACGTCCTGTTAATACAAAAGAAGAAATTGCGCAAGTTGCATCAATTTCTGCAGGTAACAGCAAAGAAATCGGCGAATTGATAGCTGAAGCTATGGAAAAAGTCGGACATGACGGCGTTATAACAGTTGAAGAATCAAAATCCTTCGGAACAAATTTAAAAGTTGTTGAAGGTATGCAATTTGACAAAGGTTACATTTCACCATATTTTGTAACAGACGCGGAAAGAATGGAAGCAGTATTAGAAGATGCTTACGTATTCTGCTGCAACAAAAAAATCAATTTAATATCTGATTTGGTTCCGTTGTTGGAACAGGTTGCAAGAGACGGTAAATCTTTATTATTGATTGCGGAAGATGTTGAAGGTGAAGCTTTAGCTACATTAGTTGTAAATACAATGAGAAAAGTTTTAAGAGCCGTTGCTGTCAAAGCTCCGGGATTTGGCGATCGCAGAAAATCAATGCTTGAAGATATCGCTATTTTAACAGGCGGTCAAATGTTTACGGATGAACTTGGTATCAAGCTTGAAAACGTAACAACTCAAATGCTTGGTAAAGCAAAAAGAGTTACTGTTACAAAAGACGAAACAACAATTGTTGTAGGTAATGAAACAAAAGATGCGGTTGCTGACAGAATAAGAATTATTAAAAAACAAATCGAAGCATCAGATTCAGAATATGATAAAGAAAAACTTGCAGAACGTGCAGCAAAATTATCAGGCGGAGTTGCTTTGATAGAAGTTGGTGCAGCATCAGAAGTTGAATTGAAAGAAAGAAAATTGAGAATTGAAGATGCCTTGAACGCAACTCGTGCGGCTAACGAAGAAGGCATTGTACCGGGCGGCGGTGTTGCATTATTAAGAATTCAACAAGAACTTGCTAAAGGTATCGACACAATTGATTTTGAATCAGATGACGAAAAAGTCGGTTATAAGATATTGACAGCAGCGCTTGATGTACCTTTAAGAGCAATTGCTCGCAACGCAGGAGCTAAAGCCGATGTTGTTGTAGATTGTGTTCTTGAAAAAGACGGCGCTTATGGCTATGACGCATTGAACAGTAAATATGTTGATATGTTCCAAGCAGGTATTGTAGACCCTGCAAAGGTTACACGTTCAGCATTAACAAACGCTGCATCAGTTGCATCAATGTTGTTGACAACAGAAGCTGCAGTTGTTGAACTTCCTGAAGAAAAACCGGCTGCACCTGCAATGCCTGCAGGCATGGGCGGAATGGGAATGATGTAAAAATCTTAATTTGTTTTGTGTCAGATTTTTACGCATGACCCGATAGAGTGCTAATAAAAGGCGAAAACAGACATGTTTTCGCCTTTTATATAGCCGATTTCCGCCGCCGTGCAACGTTAGTTGCTCAGACGGAATGGGAATGATGTAGCGGATTTTGACAATAGTGAAGTGAGCGTCAAATAAAACAATAAAAAGTTTGCGAAAATGTCAAGCTGTTCGCAGGACAAATGAGCAAACTTTTTTATGCAAATTAGAACATTAATAAAAGCGAACAAAACTATTATGGTGAAAGGTTTGATTGAGCGACAGCTTACGCAAATAGCGTAAGCGAAGCGAAATAAAAAATCTTGAACCGTCAAAATCCAAGACAAAATATCTTAACCGGCACGAATATGCCGAAGCCCACAGGAGCGAAAATATTATTTAAGCAATATT
>OMVC01000205.1 GCA_900314375.1 uncultured bacterium | reverse complement strand
TATTAATTATTATTTATAAAAAACTTTTAAGACAAATTTTTAATTTATCAATTATGGTATATTTTTTTATTTTTTTTATTGCATCAAGAGAAATTCTTCCGGATTTAATAATATATTGCCTTGCATTTTTTGTTTTTGGATATAATGTATTTATTTTGTTCTTAATATTCTTTTGTAACAAATCTATTTCAGGTTGTCTTTCTAAAAATTTAATATTTCTTTTTGCATGAAGCGGATGGTTCATTTTTTTACCTGTAATGTATTTATTTCTTGCAATAAAACCAACAGTCGGATTTTTTTCACAATCTTTCAAATGTTCTTTATAAAATCCAATATCAATACTATCTAAATTAAATTTTGAGTCTATCGCTATGTATGATAAATATGCATTGTTTCTTACTGTTTCATATTTTGGAAATGGTCCTAATTCTATCTCTGACATTTTTATCCTTTCATATTTTAATGTTGTAAAACTTGTAAAAATAAAATTTGCGCAATATAAAATATATGACTTATGCTATAATTTTATTGATGTTTATTATAAATGAAAATAACGCTAAATTAGAATTATTAAAAAATAAAATATCAAACAATAAATCCTTTGCGATAACAGGATTAACATCATTTTTACGCCTTTTTACGGTATCAAAAGCCGCATCTGAAAAAAAGATTTTATTTATAACATCAACAGAACAATCTGCTCTGAAATACCAAAGCGATTTGAATACAATGTTTGATTTATCATCAGAAATTTTCCCATATCAAGATGTCTCTATGTATGAGGCTGTTTCAACAAATCTTTATAACTATGCAAAACAAGTTGAAATATTACAAAAAAAGCCTGATATAATAATTTGTCCCGTAAAATCATTGTTTGAAAAATTTCCAAATCAAAATTTTTATAATGAAAATAAAATCGAAATAAAAGTTGGGGATACATTAGATTTAGGTGAATTTTCACGCAATCTTGTTTCTCTTGGATATAAAAAAGAAACAATGGTTAGCGATATTGGAGAATTTAGTATTCGCGGTGATATTGCTGATGTTTTTTCTTTAAATAAAACTCCTGTAAGGATTGAACTTTGGGGAGATGAAGTTGTAGATATTCGTTATTTTAATAATGAAACCCAAAAATCAGTTGAAAAAGCAAAAGAAACAACAATATTTCCTGTCTATAAATTTATATTAGATTGTATAAAAATAGGAAGATATGACGATAAGCAAACTGACAAAAGCCGGCCCTCTAATCCTCAAATCCTCCAATCCTCTTATGACGAAGGTATAGAAGTCTATCAAAGTAAATTCAATAAAAATTTGGTAAGTATATTTGAGTATTTTGAAGATTACACGATTATTTTTGATGAAACATCAGAAATATATTCAAAATATGAAATGCTTGATGAAGAATACAACAAACGTTATGAAGAAAATTTGAATAAAGGAATTATTGAAAAAATAGACTTCAAAAACCACTTTACCTATGAAGAATTTTTGCGAGCAACAACATATTTCCAAAAAATCGGGTTAAATAACTTTGTAGATGGCAGCATGGTTGATTTAATAGAATTCAATTCAGAACCGTTGCGCAATTTTGATGCTGATTTTGAAGAGATTGTAAGATATATAAAAGAACACCAGTTATATAAAAAAATCATTGCAACAGATTACCCTGACAGAGTAAAAGAAGTTTTGGAAGAAAATGAAATCTTTGATATAGATTATCAACCTGCAATAATATCAGGCGGATGTATTTTGCATGATTTTAATACTGTAATTATTACTGACAGAGAACTGTTTAATAAACGTCCGAAAGAAATTTTATCATCAAAAAAATCCTATTACAAAGAAAAACCTGAATATATTGAAAATATAAATGATATAAAAGAAGGTGAATTTGTAGTTCATACAATACATGGTTTGGGGATTTATAAAGGATTATCAAAACAAGAAATAGACGGACAGTTAAAAGATTATTTAACGATTGAATATGCAAACAAAGATAAACTTCACATACCTGCAGAACAAATAAATCTATTATGCCGTTATCGCGGAGCTGGGAATACAAAACCAAAACTTTCCAAAATGGGCGGTCGTGATTGGGAAAGCACAAAAACAAAAGTCAAAAAAGCCGTAGAAACAGTTGCTTATGATTTATTAAGGCTTTATGCAAAACGTAAGATGCAGCAAGGTTTTGAATTTTTACCAGATACAAATTGGCAGATAGAAATGGAAGAAGCTTTTGAATATATAGAAACACCCGATCAATTAAAATCAATAACAGAAGTAAAACGCGATATGGAATCTTCTTTACCGATGGACAGATTGCTATGCGGTGATGTCGGGTTTGGTAAAACAGAAGTTGCAATGCGCGCAATATTTAAAGCCATTACTTCCGGCAAACAAGCAGCTGTTATTGCACCGACAACAATACTTGCACTTCAACACTATCAAACAATGTCAGAAAGATTTAAACCGTTCGGGGTAAAAGTCGAATTATTATCAAGATTTAGAACCCAAAAAGAACAAAAAGAAACAATAAAACATCTTGCAACAGGTGAATGTGATGTTGTAATAGGTACTCACAGGCTTTTACAAGACGGAATTGTATTTAAAGATTTAGGATTTTTGGTAATAGATGAGGAACACCGTTTTGGGGTTCGACACAAAGAAAAATTAAAACAATTAAGAGAAAATATAGATATTCTTTCAATGTCTGCAACACCTATTCCAAGAACATTGTATATGTCTTTGTCGGGAATAAAAGATATTTCATTGATAAAAACACCGCCAAAAAACCGTTTACCGATAAAAACCTATGTAGGTGAATGGAATGAAACAATGGTTAAAAATGCCATAAATCACGAAATAGATAGGGAAGGTCAAATTTTTTATCTTTATAACAGAGTAGAAACCATAATGGAGATGAAAACATTACTCCAAAGAATTGTTCCGAACGCACGAATAGCAATCGGTCATGGGCAAATGGATGAAAAAGAATTAGAAAAAGTAATAGTAGATTTTGAAAACCATGAATATGATATATTACTTGCAACAACAATTATTGAAAACGGCATAGATATCCCAAATGCCAATACAATGATAATTCATGATTCTGACAGGTTTGGATTGGCGCAATTATATCAATTAAGAGGTCGTGTCGGACGTAGTGAAAGACAGGCTTATTGCTACTGTTTCTATAAAAAAAGTAAAGAAATAACAAAAGATGCAATAGACAGATTAAAGGCGATAAAAGAATTTACAACACTCGGCAGCGGCTATCAGATAGCGATGAGAGATGTTGAAATTCGCGGAGTCGGTAATATTTTAGGAACAAAACAACATGGTCACATGGTAAATGTGGGTTTTGATGCATATTGCGAGCTTTTAGAAGAAGCGGTAAAAGAATTACAAGGAGAGCATACTGAAAAAACAAATCCGACAATTGTTGATATAAATGTAACAGCATATATTCCTGATGAGTGGGTAGGTTCAACCGAACAAAAAATGATTGAATATAAACGTCTTGCAGATGTAAAATCTGAAGTAGAACTTGATTATATACAAGAAGAATGGAAAGACAGATTTTCTACTCCGCCTGAATCTGTTGAAAACTTAATAAAATTAATCAGATTACGTTTAAAAGCAACAGACGTAAAAATAAGCGCAATACGAGAGGCAGGTGAAGTTATAAGGATTTATACACCTTATACAAAACCTGAATGGAATATTATCCAACGAGCATTACCGCCAAATATATCAAGAAAAGTAAATTTTACAATAGCTCCAAAAACTTGCACAGAAGGCAATTCAATTTTAATATTAAAAACATCTTATATGAATTTTGATGAAATATTTAACATTTTAACAGATTTGTTATATTATATTCACAAAGTAAGTCACGAGTATTAAAAAAAGAGAGGGATATCACTTATGAACACAAAAAAATTATTAGCGACAATGTTACTTGCCGGAATTTTAGTTACAGGTTGCGGAGTAAAAAAAGATGTAATAATAAAGATAAATGATTCTGTTGTAACAAAGCAAGAATTTGAAAAATTAATGGATTCCCAAATAGCTCAATCGCCTTTTGCTCAAATGGGCATGGCTGAAGGAATGAAAGAACACAAAGACGGTATGCTTTATTTGATGACAGAACAAGGTGTAATAAATCAAATTATTGTAAAAGAATTACTTGAACAAGAAGTAAAAGCGAAAGGAATAAAAGTATCAAATAAAGAAGTAGACAAAGCCATAGCCAAAATAATGGACCAAATGGGCGGAAAAGATAAATTGTCAGAAATATTGAAACAAAATGGCGTATCTGTATCAAAATTCAGAGAAGACATAAAAATGCAGGTAAAAATGCAAAAATTAGCTCGTTTATCAGGGAAAACAAAAGTATCAGATGCAGAAGTAAAAGATTTTTACAACAAAAATATACAAATGTTCAAACATGGCGAACAGGTAAAAGCAAGCCATATATTGCTAATGGCAAATCCTTATCAAATAGAACAAGAATTGGTTGAAAGTACAAAAAAAGAATTAAAACCAGAGGAGAAAAAAGCATTAGTTCAAGAACAAATGGATAAACAAAAAGCATTAGCGCAAAAATTATCAAAAGAATTACAAGCAGATAATTCAAAATTTGCGCAATATGCTCAAAAATATTCTGATGATAAAGGTTCAGCCTCAAATGGCGGTGATTTAGGTTTCTTTGATAAAGAACAAATGGTACCAGAATTTTCAAAAGTTGCATTTAGTGCAAAACCAAACACAGTTTCAGAACCGGTTCAATCACAATTCGGATATCATATTATAATGGTAACAGACAGACGTGCAGCAGGAACAGAACCTTTAGAAAAAATCCAATCAAAATTAAAAGAAAGATTAGCTGCTGATAAGGAATTAAAAACTTTAGATGATATAGTAAATGCCGCAAAGAAAAAAGCAAAAATCGAATTTGTTGACGAACAATACAATCCTGATGTAATTGCCAAGAAATTAAAAGAACAAATTGGCGAAATGCAAAAACAATCAGCAGAAATGAATAAACAAAAGAAATAAAAGTTAAAAATAAAAAAATAATAAATAAAAATGGGTAAAGTTTCTTACTTTACCCATTTAAAATTTATTATTCAAAACTTTCAATAATATATTTTTTAATATCTTTTAAAAGATTTGTTCTTTTATGTTCCCAAATCCAGCGTCCGAGAGGATGTTTATTGAAAAAATATTCTTGATTACGTTTTTTTATATCATCTAAAACATCTTTTGAAGTTGTTGAATGGTTGTGGAAAATGAACGCCGAATTTGTGTATGCAAGAGTGTATCCGGCATACATAGCTCTTAATGACAAGTCATTATCTTCCCAAAATGCAGGAGAATAAGCTTCATCAAAACCACCAATTTTTTCAATAACTTCCTTTTTTACAATAACGCAACTGAAAGATGGAGTCACAACATATTTTAATTGAGTTTTAAATTTTGATAAAAATTGCTTATAATTATCCAAATAATTATTCATTTTAAGTTTACTTTTTGCATTATTTCTTGGAGATAACATCCCTAAACTTTTATCAAGATTAAACGCATCCAGTGTATCTTCCAGCCAATTTGGAGTAAACAGAATATCATTATTTAAAAACCCTATATATTCATAATTTTTGTCAATAATTTCTTTTATACCAATATTATTCCCTTTGGAATATCAGAGATTTTCGGAATTTTCAATAATTATTATATTAGATTTGTCAGAAGCAAAATTTTCTATAAATTTTTGAGTTTCATCAGTAGAACCATTATTTACTAATATCAAATCAAACATATCTGTATCAGTAAATTGGTATAAAGATTTTAAATAAGGTTTTGTTGCTTCTTCCAATTTATTAAATGCAAGTGTAATAATTGCAACTTTTTTCATAATAAAACCCTTCAAATAATGTAATTATAATTGATTAATATCATAAAAATATAGATATTTCATCAGTAAAATAAATATATAAATTTGGATTCAATAAAAACAAAAAGTTTCGTCTGTCTTTTTTTGTTTAAGAATTATAAAAAAAATCATACAAACGCTTTATTATTATTTTAATTTACTTTGATATAATTATTTTATGTTTGATATATCATCGCCAACAGTATACATACCAACGATATTTATAGTAATAGTTGTAACTTTTGTTTCAATATTAACAAAAGATGCCAAAAACAGTACCCATGAAAATACACGAGATTTACCGTATTTTTATGAAATATCTTTGTCAATGAATTATCTGTATCAATGTATATTAAAAACAGGCAGATTTCAGTATCGCAAAAATGTAAATCCGGAAATTAAATATGATAATAAAACATATAATTCATTACGTCATGTAGGAGCTTTGTATGCTTTATATATGTATGAAAAAATGGGTTTAGAAACTAAATATCATGATTCTCGTATATTATCATCAAAATATTTTATTAACAGATATATAGAAAAAATAGATGATAAAAGATATATAATACTTTCTCGTCCTCAAGAAGAAGGTATAAAATTTCCGATAGCCAAAACGGGTGCTGCAGGAATTGCATTATGCGCATTATGTAATTTATATAATGAAAAAGAAGTAGAGTTACCTTTGTTAAGAGGTTTGGGTGAATTCATATTATCAATGATGGATGAAGATGGCAGGGTATATGCATATTACAATATGCTGGAAGATACAATAGACAAAGAAGCGGAAGCAATATTTTATCCCGGAGAAGCTGCATCAGGTTTAATGTATTTATTTGAAACAGATCCGCAGCAAAAATGGCTCAATGCTGCAAAAAAAATAATAATGAATATAATACAAACCAGAAAAACATTGGAATTAGATATGCCTTTTGATCATTGGTCAGTATTGGTTATAGAAAAACTTTTTGAAAACAAATTAGTAACACCTGAAGAAAAAAACGAGATGCAAGCTTATGCGGAACAAATGGCAATCCCTGTATTGAGTAATCAGATAACAAATTCAAAACACAGTTATTACGGAGCATTTAAAGATAATATCAGACCTTGTAGTTTGGGAACAATAATGGAAGGTCTGGCATCAATTTATATGTGTACAGACAATAAACAAATGAAATCAATTATATTAAAAGGTTTATCAATCGGTAATTATTTTTTGAGCCGAGTGCAAGTAAAAACCGGTACAAATGCCGGCGGGTTACCAAATTCAGCAAATTGGGTAAAAGCCGGAGTAACTCCTAATGCAAGTGTTATAAGAATAGATAATGTTCAACATGTTGTTTTGGGATGGTTAAAATTCCAAAATATTTTAAAACTGACTAAAAGGTATTAATAAATATAAGAATGTTGAAAGTTTGTATGGTTTCCATTTTATTTAATGGAAAATTGAAGCAGAAGTTCTGAGGGTAAGAAGGCAGGAGGGCAGGCTATTATCAAAATATTTTAAGTTCCCCATTCCTATATAGGGGGTAAGAGAATAAAACGAAACAGCTTATGCCTTTATGTATCCAATCATCTACACTTCTAATTTCCATTTGTAAATCATTTATTCTGCTTAACGGACCAGACTCAAGATTAAATAAAAATAGCTTGTAGATTTTGTGTTCTAAAAAAATATAAAAATGTGTTGCTGTGTTGCTGCGCTGATTATAATCTGAAATAATTAGTAAAAACAAAAAGCTATGGCAATTCATTACCATAGCTTTTTATTAGAAATGTTTTTTTAATTAATCAAAAACATAGCTGATAATTGCTGCTTCTCTGGCTCTTTTAATAGCCTTTGCAATCATTCTTTGGTGTTCTGCACAATTGCCTGTTACACGTCTTGGAATGATTTTGCCTGCTTCTGTTAAGTATCTTCTCAATTTAGAAGCATCTTTGTAATCGATTTCGGTTACTTTGTCTGCACATAAGCTGCAATTTTTGTGTTTTCTCTTATCTTCTACTTTTGCCATTTTTTTTGTTGCCTTTCTAGCCTTATATTTTCTACACTATTACTTTTTTATTTTTGTTTCGTGCCCTGCTCGGTTCGCTACCGCGACCCGACACCGGCACTCACACCGGCTTACGCCTTTTTTGCTCCTGTGGTGCTCGGGGATATCACCCCTGCGCTCCTACGTCGCCATCGTAGTGTTTCGTGCCCTGCTCGGTTCGCTACCGCGACCCGACACCGGCACTACACACCGGCTTATGCCTTTAGAACGGGACTTCGTCTTCATTCATCAAGACTTCTGTTTCATTCGATGAAGATGTTTCCATTTCACCAAAAGTTAAAATATCGCCATCTTCGCTTGCTACTGACGAAGAACTTGAAGAACCGCCTATTAATTCTATAGAAGAAGCTTCTATCTCAAAGACTTTCTTTTCTGTTCCGTCATCCATCTTGCTTACACCAGTTTGTAATCTTCCGCCAACCAAAACTTTTTGGTTTTTTGAAAGATTGTCAACAATAGAGGATAAAGCTTGTCTTTTTGATATTACTCTTACTAATGTTTCTTCACCTTCACCTACATTTAAAACGAAAGATGAAACAGCAACATTATTCTGCGTAAATCCTGTTTTTGGTTCTTTGTATACTATGCCTGTTACGGCTGCTTTTGCTAAAGTCATTTATTATACTCCTGCTTACGCTGATTTAAACTCCGGCTTTCGCTGATTAGCTTCTGTGGTGCTCGGGGATATCTCCCCTGCGCTCCTACGTCGCCATCGTAATGTTTCGTGCCCTGCTCGGTTCGCTACCGCGAACCAACTCCGGCACTACACACCGGCTTTCGCTGATTCCATAAACATTGTTCTTAAGATGTTGTCATTTAAGCGTAATTGTCTTTTGAATTCAGCTACTTTGTCTGCAGGTAATGATAAAATCATTGTTGAAAAATATCCGTCTCTGAAATTTTGGATTTCATAAGCTAATTTTTTTCTGCCTGCTTTGTCTGTTGATTCAACGCTGCCGCCGAAGTCTTTTATAACTGATTCGATTTTTTCAATCAATTTATCTACTTCTTCAGCGTCTAAATTTGGTTTGAATATACTCATTAATTCATACTTTTTCATTTTTATTTCTCCTTTTTGTATTTTTTTAGCTATAAATCAATCATATCATGAAAAAAAATATAATTACAACATGAAATCTGCATAAAATACATATTGAGCAGGACCGATTAAATATATATCTTTATTCGGAGCTTCTTTTGTGCCTTCCCATTCAATATTAACGGCGCCACCTGACAGATTTACCTGAACATTATTTTCTGTTAAGTTATTTAAAACACTTGCAACAACAGTTGCGCAAGCTCCTGTTCCGCAAGCTAAAGTTATTCCGCATCCACGCTCATATACACACATTTCTGCTTCGTTTCTAGAAATTATTTTTACAAATTCTACATTAGTTTTTTCTGGGAAATAATGATGTTTTTCTATTTCAGGTCCGTAATTTTTTGCAAAATCAAACGGATTGTCTTTTACAAAAATCACACAATGCGGGTTTCCCATAGATACCGGAGTTATCTTGAAAGTCTTACCTTTTACGGTTAATTTATAATCTTCATTTTTTACTTCACTAAAACCGCTCCAAGATGTCGAAGGAGCGCAAAACGGGATTTTTTCATTTTCCAGAATAGGAGTGCCCATATTTACTTTTATTAAACCGTTATCCAAAATTTGCGGTTTTATAATTCCTGCAAGAGTTTTTACCCTAAATTCTTTGCTGTTTACATAATTTCTGTCAAAAACATAACGTGCAAAACATCTCATACCGTTTCCGCACATTTGCGCGGTTGTTCCGTCAGAATTGTAATAATGCCAAGCAATATCTGCGTCTTCATCCTCGTAAGGAACAGGAATAATCATTCCGTCTGCACCTACTCCAAAATGTCTGTCACAAAGTTGTTTGGCTAATTCTTCCAATGATTTTCCGCTTTTTTGAAATTCTTCATAATCCAAAAAAACAAAATCGTTTCCACATCCATGCATTTTGGTTATTTTTATATTTGTCATAATTCTTCCTCTTTTTTGTAAATTATATCATGATTTTTTATATAAACAAAAATGAATATGTAAATAAGAAATTTTCATTATAAAAGACCTCTAGTATTAGAGGTCTTTTATATACTCGGTTTTATTTAATTATTGCCTTTTTGCCAAGTAATTATTCTTCTTCTTCGAATCTATTTTTCAATTCATTATCGGTAATAGCTGTTAATCTCCAATCAGTTAAGTGATCATCAGTTGCATATTCACCGATTAAATCTTGTAAAAGAATTGTATTATCATCTAAATAGCCCTTAGCCATTTTACCGTCTTCTTTGTAGACTCCGTCTTTACCTTGTCTGAATACTAATACAGTATCACCAACAGTCATAAGAGCTAATTTATAATCCAAAGAAGTATTTCTTAAAGATGCACCTTTAACATCACCGTCACATCTGCGAGATTCTAATGTCATTAACGCATTTGTTTTAATTTTCTTTCCTGAATAAGTTTCTAAAGTTATAGGGTTTTTAGGAACTTCTCTTACTTCTTTACCATAGTACAAGTGATTGCCCTTGTAATCTTTTACTTCTGTATCGTGAACAAGAAGTTGTTTATCTTGTTTAGATTCTTTAATATTCATATTAGCATCTACTTCGTTGTTGTATTCCCAAGGACGAGCATAGTGATAATGAATAATATTACGTTTAGCATTAGCTGTTGTATCGTTAAAATTATCAATATTCCAAATATACATATGTTTTGCTAATGTATCTAAAGGTAAAGGTCTGTT
>OMVC01000206.1 GCA_900314375.1 uncultured bacterium | reverse complement strand
CATAACAAGTGCTTCAAGTTCACTTTCATCCAAATCCATAGGTTTGTAACCAAAGCCTTGGATATCGTTATAACCTATGTGTGCGCCAATTACAACATCTTTTTCTTTTGCGGAAAGCAAAGCTTCTTTTATTGCTAAAGGATCTCCTGCGTGAAAACCGCATGATATATTGACAGAACTGGCATAATCAAGTAAATCATACTCTTTGCTGTTTTTGTATATGCCGAAGCTTTGAGCCAAGTCGCAATTAAAATCTATATTTTTTATTTGTTTTCTTTCTATAACATTTTGCATATTCTATATCCCTCATCATTTATGATTATACTATTAAAATATAAATATACTAATTAAAATTAATGTTTGTAACTTTTTTTGATTTATTTAGGTCAATATATTTGTGTATATTTGAAATTATCCCCGGTTGGAAGTAGTAATTATTGTCTGCAGGGGTAATTCTTAACATCGCCTGATTAGTATTTACATTAGTTATTGTTGCCAAAAATTTCTTATTTACGGCTGTAAAAAGAACATAGCCTGATTTTGATTGAATTTCATCAATTGTAAATCTGTTTGCGTTTATGGCGGCAATTGTTTGGTAAAACAATGTTACGTTATCTACATTAAAAACTTTTGTACAGTCTTCAAATTTAACATTTTGAGAAGATATAAGCGTGCTTAAATCTTGCCCCACATTATCTGCATAAACGCATATAGGTAATATTAAAAATAATGAAAGAATTATTATGATTCTTGCCATGTTTCCCCCGTATTAATATCGATTAAGAGCGGAACTCTTAACGGTTGCCCCAATTCCATAGATTCCAAAACAAGTCTTTTAACAGTTTCAAGTTCTGTTTTTGCCACTTCTACAACAAGTTCGTCGTGAACCTGCATTATCATTTTTGATTTTAAATTATTAGTTTTTAATTTATTTGCAAAATCAATCATTGCGATTTTTATTAAATCTGATGCCGAACCTTGCATAGGATGATTAATTGCTGCGCGTTTTGCAAATTCTCTTATCATTCCGTTTGGACTGTTGATTTCATTTTCCAAATATCTTTTGCGTCCGAAAATAGTTTCAACATAGCCTTCTTTTTCTACAAAATCAACCATACTTTCCATATAGAGTTTAATTTTAGGATATGTTTCAAAATATTTATTAATGAATCTTTCCGCATCTTCAGGGTTAATTTTTAAAGCCTTGGCAAGTCCGTATTTGCTTTGCCCGTAGACTATGCCAAAATTTACCGCTTTTGATTTATAGCGCATTTCTTTTGTAACTTCATTGACCGGTACATCAAAAACTTTTGAGGCGGTTAGAGTGTGTACGTCTATACCTGATTTAAAAGCATCTATAAGATGTTCATCTTGAGAAACGTGTGCTAATAATCTTAATTCAATTTGAGAATAGTCAGCTGACATTATCAGGTAATTTTCTCTGTCTTTTGGAACAAAGGCTTGTCTAATTTTGTTTCCTTCAGGTGTTCTTATCGGTATGTTTTGCAAATTAGGATTAGATGAAGACAATCTGCCTGTTGTGGTTACGGTTTGATTATATGTTGTGTGAATTTTTCCGTCTTTTTGCTCGATTAGTGCAGGCAAAGCTTCTGTGTATGTTGATTTTAATTTTGAATATTTACGGTATTCAAGTATCAGTTCGGCAATTTCATGGTCTTGGGCTAAAAATTGTAAAACTTCCGCACTTGTTGAATTTTTTGATTTTCCTCGCTTTTTAGCGGATTTTAGACCGAGTTTTTCAAAAAGTATTTCTCCGACTTGTTTGGGAGAATTTATATTAAAAGATTCACCCGCCAAATCATATATTCTTCCTTCAAGATTTGTCAAATTGTTATTTAATTCTGAAGTTAGAGTGTTTAGGTATGTATTATCAATTGAAACCCCGCAGGTTTCCATATCGGATAAAACATAAGATAGTGGAATTTCAATATCTGAAAGTATTTTATATTCTTTTTCATCTAAAGTATTATTCCAGTATTTTGTTAATTCAAAAAGGCTTGCCATTGAATCAAATACATAATTCTTTGCTGTTTCGATTTCATAGTCGCAAAATTTTAGCTTTTTATTATCGGAAACAATACTTGGTAAAATATGATTAATCTTTTCCATACACTGAATGTCAAATTCCGTTGATGCGGATGAATCTTTAATATATCCTGCAAGCATTGTATCAAAAACGACCCCTGATATATTGACGGCAAAACCTTTTAAAATATTTTTAAAATCTTTTGTGTTATGAGTAATTTTTTTAATATTTTCGTCTTCTAAAACTGTTTTTAATTTGTTTAGAACCTCTTTTTGCTCAAGCGGATTAGATATATTGTGCGTAAACGGAATATAATAAATCTCTGTTTTTGAATTAGTTTCAGAAATTTCTAATTTATTGAGATATTTGTAATCCGGATTAATTGCTATTGCGAGTCCGTATAAATTGTAATTAACCGCGTTTATTATGTCTGCGCTGTATTTTATTGCAATAATGTTTGAATTTTTAATCTTTTCTGTCAGCAAATCCAAATCTTGAGAATCTGTAACAAGTTTCCCCGTATAATTAAGCTCGACTTGATTAACTTTTGCTTGAACTGCTTGAGCAAACAAACCCAATTGTCCGTTAGAATTTTGAGGAATAATGCTTTCTTCTTTTGGCTGAGCTTTTATGGTCTCAATGTCATTTTTTGCAAAAGTTTTTAAAATTTGTTCAATGTTTTTCAAGAAACTGTAGAATTGCATTTTGCGCAAAAATTCTGTAACCCTTGTTATATCAGGTAACTCAATATTTGTTTTTTCAAAATCGAAATTTATATCAACATCACGAACAATTGTAGCAAGGTATTTGCTTAATTGTGCGATTTCAACACCTGATTTCACCTTTTCTCTTATTGAATTTCCGCTGATTGAATCGGCATTAGCCAATACATTATCGACAGTTCCGAATTCTTCCAACAATTTTACGGCAGTTTTTTCGCCGATTCCTTTTATCCCGGGAATATTATCTGATGTATCTCCGCGAAGCGCTTTATAATCTATAACTTGATTCGGATAAATGCCGAGCTTTTCGTGTACGGCATTCCAATCGTATTCTTTTAATTCACCTTTTGAAGGAATAATAACTTTTGTGCAGCCTTCTTTATCTATTAGCTGGAAAGAATCTTGGTCGCCTGTCAAAATCAGAACCTTATGTCCTAATTCACAAGCGCGTTTTGAAATTGTTCCGATAACATCGTCGGCTTCAAATCCTTCTTTTGTATAAATAGGAATGCTGAATGCTTTTAGTCCTTCATAAATTAATTCCATCTGAATACGCATAGGGTCAGGCATAGCTTCTCTGTTGGCTTTGTATTCAACGTATTTTTCAGTTCTGAAAGTGTGGTGTGATACATCAAAAGCAACCCCTATTGCATCAGCGTTTATGTCTTTATTTTTTAGCAAATCGAAAATCGCTTTAAAAAATCCATAAACACCCCAAGTAGGTATTCCGTCAGAAGTTTGCATTGAAGTTCTTTCAAGTGCATAATACTCTCTAAACGCCAATGCATGTCCGTCTATAAGGATTAGTGTTTTTGACTCTCCCATTTATTTGCTTTCTTATTTTACATAAAAATCTGCATCAACATTTGCATAAATTGTTATGTTACCTGATTCAATATTTGTTGCCGCTTGTGGTGCCGCTGCTTCGTCAGCCATTCCGTTTGTACGCATTAATTTCATGTTTGCATATCCGTATGCTACATGTCTTTGATTTAGAGAACAAGATGTTCGTATTTCTTTTATACCTGTCACTGTAGTACCAACAGATGATGCTACAACATCTGCTCTTGATTTGATTTGCTTCCCTGCTTTTGACAATAATTCAGCACATTGCGCATCTTTGTTTGAAAGACTAAAATTTAGACTGTTAACGTTTGTTGCGCCAAAAGCTATGGATTTATCTATTAGAGATGATATTTTATCTATTGATTTTGTGTGAACGATAATGTTATTGGACACTTCGTACTTATCAAAAAATCTTTTTCCGTTATTGTATGTATAAACAGGTGTTGCATTGTAGTTCGAAGTTTTTATATAGTCTCCGTTTGCTGTATTTATGTTTGATTTCAAGTATTCATATACTTTGTTTGAAATCTCTTTATTTTTGCGTGAAGCTTCTTGCATTGATTTTTTGTCTTCGGTTTTTACTGCAATAGAAACTTCTACCGTGTCAGGTGAAACTTCTTTTTCTGTTGAATATGAAGTTGATAAGAAACCTCTTTGGCAATTTTGTGTATCAGGTGCGGCGTTTGTTGCAAACGGTGCAATAATAAATGCAGATAATACTATCCCTAAAACAATGCTCTTTTTCATAATAATACTCCTTTATTTTAAATTAGATATTTTTTTATCTTCATCATTGTTATCTGATGATTGATTTATTGAAATTTGTTTATCTTCGCCATACGGATTGCGATTTAATGTTTTTATAAATTTGTCGGATTTATTTATAAGCGCGCTTTTTTTATACATTTTTGAATGAATTTTAGCGTTTTTCATTATCATATTTAATTCAGCATCACTTAATTCTTGAGGATTTTGAAATGAAACCGGAAGATTTCCTTTGCTGACAATATAATATATGCTAAATATTATTCCCCAAAGCAATACTCCTTGGAATAAGCTTAATTGAGGGAATTCAAGCAGATTAACCAAATACTTGTTCCAATAGTGCATCGAAACATACCCCGGAAAAATTACAAACCCTGCAAATAAGCAACATCCGATAAATGCTGCAGTTAATAATCCGCTAAAACCGTCAATTTTTATTATTTTCATACAATCCTAACCTTTTACTTTATCATTTCAAGAAAATCATTTTCTGTCAATATTATAACACCTAAATTTTGTGCTTTGTCTAATTTTGATCCGGCATTTGTTCCTGCAAGTACATAATCAGTCTTTTTAGATACTGAAGATGATGTTTTTCCGCCATGTGATTTTATTATTTCAGAAGCTTCATCTCTTGTCATATTTTCTAAAGTCCCTGTTAATACAAATGTTTTTCCAGATAATTTGTCGGATACTTTGCTTGCTTTTGCGCTCGGGTTTATGCCAAGCTCTTTTAATTCATCAAGCAATTTCAGATTATTTTCATTATGGAAATAATCATATATCGATTGCGCTATAATTCCGCCGATACCTTCAACTTGTGATAATTGTTCTAATGTAGCATTTTTCAAATCTTCTATTGAAGGGAATTCTCCTGTTAAAATATCCGCAGTTTCCTTCCCCACATGGCGAATCCCGAGTGCCGTAACAAGTCTGTTAAGCGGCCTTGTTTTGCTCTCCTGTATGGATACATAAATATTTGAAGCTGATTTTTCTTGAATCAAATCAAGCATCATAAAATCCTGCGGCAGTAATTTATACAAATCAACAGGGTTTGAAATCATCTTCTTTTCATATAATTGTTGAATAACTGACGGGCCGACTTTATCTATATCCATGGCTTCTTTGCTTGCCCAATATTCGATTTTTGCGCACATCAAACTTTCGCAATCAGGATTGGAACAGTATAAGCCTACCTGACCCTCTTTTTCTATCAAATCAGCACCGCATGACGGACATTTAGTCGGGGGCAGATATTGAGGTAACGAGTTGTGTTTGTCTGATTCTACAACTTTGATTACTTTAGGTATTATTTCTGCTGCTTTCATAATAAGAACGTCGTCCCCTATTCGGATGTCGAGGCGTTTTATTTCGTCAAAATTGTGTAAACTTGCTCTTGAAACCGTTGAACCTGCAAGCTGAACAGGCTCTAAAACAGCCACAGGTGTGACAACTCCTGTTTTACCCGTATTTAATTCAATATCAAGTAGTTTTGTTTTAACTTCTTCCGGCGGGAATTTGAATGCGGTAGCCCATTTTGGGGCACGCGCTGTGTAGCCTAAATCTTTTTGTATTGCAATATCATTTACTTTAATTACAACACCGTCTGTTGCATAATCAAGCTCAAACCGTTTTGAATCCCACTCATGCAAGTATTCGATTACCTCTTTTATATTTTTTACAAGTCTTATATTCGGATTGACTTTAAAGCCGAGTTCTTTCAATCTTTGAATACTGTTGTAATGAGTTTTAAATGTTTTATCGGTTTCGTCTTCAAAAATCGCCGTATATGTAAACATTGATAAATCACGTTTTGCCGTAATTGTACTGTCTAATTGGCGCAAAGAACCGCTTGCCGCATTGCGAGGATTAGCAAAAACTTTATCCCCGTTTTGTAATGCTTCTTGGTTAAGTTTTTCAAACGAACTTTTGGGCATGTAGATTTCGCCGCGAACTTCTAAATTCTTTGGTTCAAAAAGTTTTAGAGGAATAGCTTTAATCGTTTTAAGATTTTGTGTAATATCTTCTCCTGTTACACCGTCGCCTCGTGTTACTACGCGGACAAATATACCGTTTTCATA
>OMVC01000208.1 GCA_900314375.1 uncultured bacterium | reverse complement strand
TTGCTCCACGTTTCTTTGCGGTCAAAGAAATGTGGAATGTATATTTTTATCAAATACACAAAATAATCCTGGTAATAATTTATGCAAAATAAAAGACCTTTAAAAGGTCTTAGCATATAGTAGTTATAAGAAGGATATTATTTTAGCTTACTCTTTTGGAAAACATCATTATTATTTTTTAACGTTTTATGACTTATATCAGTCGGTATTTGCATCTGTATCTTATTAAAATTATATATTTTGTTGCCGGTTACCCCCGGATACGGTAAATAAACTCTCATCAAATTTTCCTCATCTACTACACTTGTAATAGTATAATTTTTTCTTACGTTTGTCAACTATTATTAACTTTTGTAATAATAAAATTTTTCAATAAAATATGCTTTCTTGAAAAGCAAATATCCTTATGTTATGCTAGTTATGCTGAAATATATAAAAGAAAGAAGGCTAAAATGTCAGAAGTAAGAGTAAGAATTGCGCCGTCACCGAGCGGGAATTTACATGTAGGAACAGCAAGAACAGCTTTATTTAACTATTTATTTGCAAAAAAGAATAACGGGAAATTTATTTTAAGAATAGAAGATACAGATGCTGAAAGAACATCGCAAGAATATATAGATAATATTTTTGATTCGTTAAAGGCATTAGGCTTAAATTGGGATGAAGGTCCTGATGTAGGCGGAGATTACGGTCCTTACACGCAATCGGAAAGATTTGATATTTATCCTAAATATGTACAACAGCTTTTAGATTCCGGTTATGCTTACGAATGTTATTGCACTCCTGAAGAATTGGAAGCAGAAAAAGCTCTTGCTACAGAACAAAAAAGAGCTTATGTATATTCTAAAAAATGCGAGAATTTAACGGATGAAGAAAAAGCAAAATTAAGAGCTGAAGGCAGAAAACCCGCAATCAGATTTAATATAGCAAAAGCACAAAAAGCTTTTCATGATTCTTCAATATTAGAATTTGACGATTTGGTAAAGGGCAAATTGCATGTTGATACTAATTTGTTGGGCGATTTTGTTATTATGAAATCAAACGGAGCACCGACATACAATTTTGCTGTTGTAATTGATGATGCATTGATGAAAATATCACATGTAATTCGCGGCGAAGATCATATATCCAATACATACAAACAAATCTTAATTTTTGAAGCATTGGGCTTTGAAGTCCCGAGATTTGGACATTTGGGAATGATTTTAGCGCCTGATCGCAGTAAATTATCAAAACGTCATGGAGCAACTGCTGTTTCTGATTTCGTAAAAGAAGGCTATTTGACAGATGCTTTAATAAACTTTGTTGCATTGTTAGGCTGGTCGCCTTCTGACGGAGAAGAAATTAAATCCGTAGATGAAATCGCTAAAGACTTCAGAATCGGCGAAATTTCTTCATCAAATTCGATATTTGAATACGACAAATTAAAATGGATGAACAGCCACTATATCAAAATGTTGCCGATGGATAAATTGAAAGAAATGTTAAAACCATATCTGACAAAATATCCGCTATCTGAATTAACAGATGAACAATATACAAAGATGATTGAATTAACAAGAGAACCTTTGACATTGTTATCGGATATTACTGATGCGGTTCCTTATTTCTTCGGAAAAGATGTTGAAATCGAGCCTGAAACTCAAGAAAAAACTCTTGATACAGAAACTTCTCAAGATGTTTTGGTTGATTTTGTTAATAAAGCAAAGGATTGGGAATGGAGTGAAGAAAATCTTCACGAAAAATTGGCAGAATTTAGGGCATATTGGAAGGAATCAGCCGGTATCAAGCCGAAAGTTACAATGTGGGCAATTCGTGCTGCTATTACAGGCAGAACTTGCGGTGCTGATATGGTTGGCATTCTTGAAATTTTAGGTAAAGAAACATCTCTTTACCGCGCTCAAAAAGCTATTAAACAAAGAGTATAGAAAAAGACAGGTAAATAAATATAAGACCCTGAACTTGTTTCAGGGTCTTATACTATTACGTTCGATGTCAGATGCTGAAATGAATTCAGCATGACAGG
>OMVC01000209.1 GCA_900314375.1 uncultured bacterium | reverse complement strand
TGATTATTCTACAATTATCAAAATGTGTCTTTGTGTAAAACTTTTATGTTTTTTCTCCACCTTTACGCTAATGTTGTGTGTGCGTTAGGAGGTTTTATGGAAAAATATGGATTAAATATTACACCAAAAGAATTTAAGCAATTAAGTAAATTAGCAGAAGAAGTTTATAATATTGCAGTTGTTGTAGATTATTTTTGTGAAACACAGCCGGAAAAAGAAGAATGTTATAATCTTACACCCATTGTTAAATATTTACATCGTGAGGCAGATTTGTTAAACGCATTTTTTATAGATAATGAACAAAATGTTGAAAATTTGAATACCGATTAAGTAGCTATTAAATACCTTTTGAACGGCATTTAAAAATCTTCACGAAGCATATCTCGTATTATTTCTCGTATTATACTTTGTTCGTCTTTTTTGATTTCATCATCTATATTAAATGTTTTTCTTGCTATTTTCAAAAGTTCTTTAACCCTATAGTTTAATTTTCTTTGTTTAATAATCTCCTCTGTTAAATTTATAAAGATGTTTAATCTTGACGGATCAATATTATAATGATTATCTAAATCTGTATGAAAGTCATCAAGCATTTTTCTGACAAGTGCATAAATCGTCTCTCTTGAAATGGTATTTACTTTATAAAATCCGTCACGTTTTATACCCCAGTCGCCAATGGCTTTCCATCTCCTTATGGTTCTATCTGAGACTCCAATTCTATTGGCAATTTCTGCTTCTGTTATAAATTGCTCAACATACATTCTTTCTGCTATATCGTAAAATTTATTTCTTTTCATAATTAACCCGCATCGGCTTTTACTAATTTTTCTCTGTACATTTGTTCTTCTTCCGCTAATTTTTTATCTGTTTCAAAAAAGTAAAACGGCTCTTCATCCAACTTTTTATCTGTTTCCCACAAATATATCTTACGCTTTGGTTCTCCGTATATTTCCGCTTTTTGTTCAGGTGTTAATAATTCCGATAAATCAGCATGTCCGAATTCATCCATTTCTTTTTTCTTTTGAATAGCTTTATCCATATTAGTATTTGCTATTTTTGTAACTTTAACATCTTTCTTGAATTCTCGCTCTACACTTCTGTAAGCTGCCATATAATTTTCACATTTTTCGGTCAAAGATATCGTTTTATCCTGTTTAAGATATGCTATTGCCGTTTTTAGATTACGTTTCTTTCTTGCCATAGCTTCTTTAAATTCATCTTTTGAAATTTTATCAGCATGCAATGCTGCGACAGAATCGGAAACAGTAACCATTCCTACAAATTCATCATTATCGGATCTGAATGCCCAAGCTTCTTTGTAATTTTTAATATCTCTTCTTAAATAAACTCGCAAGCCTGTTCTATTAATCATCCAATCATTCCAGTATGTAATACCGAGAGTACTGTCTTTAATACCATTTCTGCGAACGGTATAATCTTTTGAAGTTCGCATACAAAACAGTTTTAAGGCTTCTTTAGAAGTTACAATCTTTTCTGTGAATTCTTCATAAAATAATTCGTCCGGACATTTGCCCTGAAGATTTTTACCATTTGACGGTTTTTTATTCAAAATATTAACAATAAAATCATCAAAAATTTTCTTAAAATCCTCAAACTTCATAATCTTACCTTCTTTGATTTCTTTTGCAAGTTTTTTAGGTCTTTCAACAACATTTCCGCCACGATACCCGACACAATGTTTGGATAACAATTCTTTAATTTTAAGAAAATCTCTTTCAACAGGTTTTGTTTGTGCGTTATAAGGAAGTGCAAAATGCACATTTATATTCAGTTCTTTTAACATTGCAGATGTTTTATTTTCATTTGCTATTACTTTAAAACTCTTTCTTCCTCCTGCAAAATCTTTTGAACGATAATCTTTACCGTTATCAATAATTACATCTTTGGGTAAACCATATTCTTGAGTTGCATCATAAAAAGATTGAAAAATTAAATCTGAGTTTGGGTTTCCTGTTTGTAAAATCCAACCGAGCCATTTCCCTGATTTATAATCCCTCCAAACAGTAACCCACGGAAAAATCGGTTTATTATTGGAGTCATAACAAGCAACATCTATTTGTGCGTGGTCTGATACCCATACCTGATTGCATGTTATATTTGAATAATCTCTTTCAATATAATTTCCGTATTTTCTGTTCCAAGCGGATTGACCATATCTTGCAAGATAAATACTTTGTTTCGGAATATCCTTATCCAACCTTCGTTTAAAAGCCATAAAACTTGGGAACTTGTCTCTATCAACATTATCTTCTCTTAGGGCATAACCTAAAGTTAAATCCCAACAGGTTCTGAGAGACGGTGCACCTTCCACTAAATACATATTTTTAAAATACTCAAAATATTTATCAGGAACGTTGGAGCCTATCAAATGCTGACCGTGCTTTGATAATAATCCTGCAACACCATATCGGAAATATCTTCTGCGCATTTTTATTAATGAAGGGTATGACGTCGTGTATTCTTCATTCTCATCATTATTCCAATTTTCGACAAATTCTTCCAGAGCTTTGCCTTTAAGCCCTGCGGAAGCATCTAGAATCCGAACATATTTTTCTGCCTGCTGCTTTGCCCAAGATGGAACTTCTGAATACTTAATATCCAATAATGTATCTCCAAGATATTTATCCTGAGCGAATTGCGGCATTGATTTAAGCATAATAAAATAGTTTGCACGTTTCCCCTTTTTTACTATTTTAAAAACGTATTCACCTTTTCTGCATTGTTTTTTAATGGTTTGCTCACTTAAACCTAGTACCTCAGCTGCCTTTTCTATATCCACCCACAAGTTTGTTTTATCTTTTACTGCTTTCATAAATATCTATTTTATCTCCGGCATTCTATGATTGGAATACTGCTTAACATTGTAAAGTACGATTTTTGTACAATTTATATTTCTACAATACTGTAATAACAGGGGTTTTGAATTTATTATTTTTTTTATGCAAAATCACGAAAACTATTGTTGTTATTGTAATTAAGGGCAATTTTAAAATTGTCCGATTTTATACAAAGAAATGTTAAGCAATATTGACAGAAATTCTGTTTGTATATAATAGAGCTTATTTTCTACATAAAGTACTGTGATTAACTTTAATTTAAAGTGGTAAAAAATAAACTAAATATTAATACTAATATTAATATTACAAAATGTAAAGTATATAAAAATTTTGTATTTTTCTTTCCAAAAATCGATTATGCACAAAAATTTTTATTAAAATTTTGAAAAATTTAAAAAAGTGATGATATTTCAAATACAAAATTAAAAATTTAGGATATTTTTTTAAAACTTTACAATTTCTGTAATTCTTGCGGTTTTTGACTTTCAGAAATATATCAATATATAATTTAACTCATGATAAAGGAGAATAGATTATGAGTACAGCATGCATTATTGATTACAAAAAGACATTAACAAAAGAAGAGATTAAAAGAATTGTTGAAGAAAATAAC
>OMVC01000210.1 GCA_900314375.1 uncultured bacterium | reverse complement strand
TTTTCAAAAATTCGGTAACAAAATTGTTATAAGCGCCGTTTGCAAATCGAACATCAGCTATCATATACGGTTTTTGCGGGGTGATAAATTCTTTTGAAAAATTTTGAGTATCGACTTTCATAACAATTTCACCCTGATTACTTATAAAATTATTTATATAAAGCAAAATATCCGCATCTTCTTTTGAAGAAATTTTACAACCCGCCAACTCAATTTGTCCTTTTACCGAAGCTTCTATCGGAATATCTTCGTAATTTGAAATAAGATGTTTGTATTCGGGTTCCGTAAATATCGGGCAAATTTTGATTTCTTTTTGAATTGCTCGCGCTAACAAACTCAACGGAATTTCGTCAGCTCCGGTTTTTGTATAAGCGCCAAGTTTTTCTAATTCTTGAGCCTCTTGCACGTTTAAACCGAATTCTGCGCAATCGTCTTTTGAAAAAATCAGAGTATTAAATAAACCTTCTTTTTGAAATGATAAAAATAATTTATTAATCCCAAAATTTCTTTTTCTTGTAGCTAAATAATCTTCTAAAACTTCATGCGGAACGTCTGTTTTTGCTTGACCGTATTTATGCAAATCATAAGAATATTTGAATATTTTTTTACCATATTGTGACCAATATTCTTTTTCTTCTTCGTTATAATTATTATTAGAAACTCGCATTATACTTGAAAACGCATATATTTTTGCATCTTTTTTTGATAATATATCTTTAAGTTTATGTACTCGTTTTGCCAGTTGTTCATAGGATAATTCGCATCTTCTTGAAGAAATTAGTCCGCCGTATATTAAGGTGTCTAAAGAAATTATAATAGCATCCTGTATTTCAATTTCTTCAAGCCATTTAAAAAGTTGCTCCGATTTTGCATATTTTGTTAAATCTCCCAAAAATTCTCTTGGCGGAATTGAAAATTCAACACTTTTATCAATACCTGCGATGAGTTTTGGCAGTGTATAACAAACCGGCCTGTTGTCTATCGGTATAAACGCAATTTTCATATACAAATTTTAAATCGAAATTTTTTTTTGGTAAATAGTATTATTCTTTTCATTGCAAAATTTAACATATAAATTATTGAACTATTAAAAAAAATTTGTAATAATATTAATAGAGTTATAGTAAATTTTATGAGGATATAAACGTATGAAAAGATACAATTTAAGCAACAAGAAAAATGGATTTACCTTAACGGAAATTTTAATTGCATTAGCTGTTATTGCAATAATAATTGCAATTTGCATACCATTCATTATAAGCAAAACGACAAACAAAACTTTTTCTACGGCATATAATTCTCAAATGACAGAAATTTTAAATTCAATGGAAGAATTAACCATAAATGAAAATTTACGAACATTTAACGATACTATAATGAACATAAAAGCCCCGCATAATTCCACTGAAGCACAAATTAATACACTTATACGTGATACTGAACAAAACAGAGCTGATGAATATTTAAAAAAATATATGAGAATGGTCAAATTTTGCAATAACCAATCAGGGGATTGTTTCGCAAGAAATTATGCTCAGTATAATAATAACCAAAGAACAGCTTTCGATTTGGCAGAAATAGTTTCAGGAGCAAAAAAATATCAAAAAGGAGCTATCAATGACGATTATAGCGGAATGGCATGCGGATTAATGAAAAATGGAATAAGCTTATGCATAAGTCCCAGAGTCACGGATGCACAAACCGGAGCTGAGCTGCGTCCTATTCGCGGATTTATCGATTTGAACGGACCGAAAGAACCGAATGTACTAGGCAGAGATTTACGCTCGTTTAGTCTGGATATAGCTTCACGTCACATTGCAAGCGCTGAAGCTGCAATAGACATAGTACCACCCCTATTATCGCTCCGGAACAGGAACAAGACTGTGTTGAGAAATATGATAATGGCGAATATGCATTGCAACCTAATGATGATTGCTGTTCCAGACTTATGAGCAAATATCCTAATAATAATGATATCTTATTAAATTGCTGCAACCAAAGTTCATCGGATGAAAAATGTTGTAAAGCCTGGGAAAATGCAGGATACAGCAAAGAGGATTATCCGCAATGTTATCAACCTGAAGATGGCTGTAAGCCTATTAGTGAAGCATCAACATCAGATGCTTCGGTAGAATGCTGTAATGAATGGAAAGGACAACTTGCGAACCCTAATTATATGAATACTATAGGCAAAGCTTGCTGCAGCATTAAAGCTTGGACAGATACGCAAAGCAATATAGGATTTTGCTGTCCATTCAATCCTGACACTTCAAATAACCCACAATTAGCATCAATTTGTGGGGGAAGTCCGGATTCTTGCGGAAGCCAAGTAACCTACACTTTAAAATGCGAGCCTGCAGGAAATACTAATAACAATCAATGCAGCTCACAAAGTTCAATGAAATGTACCTTGACTACAGACAAACCGCAATGTCAAACTAATTTTACGCATGTAAGATTGAAATATCAAAAAAGCTATCTAAAGTGGAATAATACAACAAAACAATGCGATAATCTTCACGAATGTAAATATAACGGCAATAATGAAATACGTCTTGGTTCCGGTACCGCTAATCTTGGTGACGGTGTAGCATTCTATTTTGATGATAAATGTGAATTTTATTATCAGTCAAACGGGATAGAATACAGAGCACTAGAAAACGCTACCTGCAGCGGTCCGGAACAGGGTCAAACAGGAGGATGTTCTTATATTTCATATTCTACAATGCCTGACTATTTAAGCTGCGGACATATCGGCAGCGGGTACTACGGAACATCTTATGGACAAGCTACAATAAAATGTTCACATACATTCAGAAAAATTAATGGACAATGGCAGTAAATTGAAAGAGTCTTTTTGATTCCATTAATCAATATAACAAAAGTCGCAGGATATGCTGAAATCATACCCTACTTTGCTATGCATCTACACGCTATTATAACTAAAGTCTACCTTGCAAACTTGTCATGATTTGCCCAATTACACAAGATTACATAATGAGTTACAAACAAACTTGGTAACTACATTTATCCCACTGTGCAATATGTAAATTTGTTGTTTTTAAATATTCTCATTTGTGAGGATTATTTAAATGAAAAAAATTATTTCGTTACTTATTATTTTATGTTTGTGCTTCAACAACGTTGTATTAGCATCTGTTGAAACAAAATTTCCGGATTATTCTTATGAGTTTTTAGGCGAAGATAAATGGGAAAATTATAACCGCAAAATGTTTAATTTTAACCAAAAATTAAACAAATATGCAATTCGACCGCTACATACTATTTGGTCTTCAATCATGCCTGAATACGGGATGGACAGAATTAACGGCATAACAAATAATATAGAATACCCTATAAGACTTATAAGCAGTCTTATTCAAAAGGATTTCCAGACTTCCAAAAATGAAACAATTCGTTTTTTTACAAACACTATACTCGGATTGGGCGGAATGTTTGACCCGGCAAAACATATTTTTAAAATTGAACAATCAAAAGAAAATATGGAGCAGGCACTGGCAAAATGTCATGTAAAATCCGGACCTTATTTTGTTGCGCCTGTTTTTTCATTTACAAGTTTGCGCGGATTATTTGGAAAAGCATTGGATACAGCCCTTAATCCCAGTTCATATATTGGCTCTCCGATATTAGCAATGGTAAAAGCCGGTTTGATGGTAAACCGCACGTCTTATATGCAGCCGTTGTTACAAATGGTGGAATCAACTTATGCAGACCCTTATGAGATTACAAAAAAGGCTTTTGGAATTGATAATTATATAAAACAGGCAAACAAAGACCGAGTGGATGTAATTTCAAATTTGCATGTCGAAACCAAAGATGCAAAACTGGCAAATGAGGTTAAAACACCTTCCAAAAAGCTGGTATCGGAAAAGAGTTCACCAAATGAAAAGCAAGAGAAGCTTGTACAGGTGGAAGTTTCTTCGGAATTAGTAACTCCAAATCTTTTATATGGCGGAGCAAATCTTGACGAATTAGCATCACCTGATTACAGTGCGGAAGAATTTAAGCCTGAAGCTGATATTAAATTGCATGGATACAACCCTCAAAATCCTGTTGTTGATTCTATGCGTACGGCATTATTTTCATTACCCGGGGTGGATGATTCAATATGGAATGAATTATCCATCTGGAACAGAAGCTTTGGGAAACGAATAAAAACTTCCCATATAAGCCTTTTTGAAGGTCGGGATGATTATAAATTTCGTTATTTATTACAAAAAGACACGGATGCCCCGCTTGTAATAATATTTCCGTCAATAGGTGAAAACGTTATGGCAAGTCATTCCGTATCATTTGCAAAATTATTTTATGATGCGGGGTATTCTGTAGTTATTCAGGGAAGTCATTTTCAGTGGGAATTTGTAAAAAGTATGCCAAAAGATTATCATCCCGGACTACCTGCAAAAGATGCCAATGTATTAAGAGTAATAACAGGGAAAATAATTACTCAATTGCAAGCAAAATATGGTTGTGAATTTAAGGAAAAAATTTTTATCGGAACATCATTCGGAGCTTTGACTTCATTGTTTATAGCATCAGCAGAGTCGCGTGATAACACTTTGGGCGATACAAAATATATTTCGATTTGTCCGCCTTGCGATTTAATCTATGCTATGAAACAAGTGGATAAGTATTCACAAGAATGGGATAAATCATCTGCAGATTTCAAAGAAAAGGTTGCAGAAACTGCCGCAAAAGTCGTAAAACTTTATCAATCAAAAGATGATATAGATGTTGAAATAAATAATTTGCCGTTTAGTGAAGAAGAAGGCAAAATGATTACGGGTTTTATAATGCATCAAAAATTGTCCGATTTAATTTACACAATTGAAGGCGGATTGTCAGAACAAAACAAGGATTTATACACAAAAATAAACAATATGGGCTATCAGGATTACGCGCAAAAATACCTTGTGCATGGAAATTCAGGGGTTGATGACCTTTCTTATGAAGCAAGTCTTGTGTCTATTTCCGAGTATTTAAAAAATAACGATAATTATAAAATTTATCATTCTCTAAATGATTATTTGACAAGCCCAAACCAGATAAAGAAATTGAAACAAACCGCAGGTGATAAATTGGTATTGGTGGATAACGGCGCGCATTTGGGGTTTATGTACAGAAAAGAATTTATAGAAGATTTGAAAAATTCTATTGCAAAAAATTAAATCCGACGGCAGTTTTGTTTACAATGATTCTCTTTTGATATAGTATGATAGCAAATACATATTGAAAGAGGGAAATATAATGCAAGTATCTTTAAATTGGTTAAACGAATTAGTAGATTTATCAAATATTGAAGCGGAACAGATAGCACATGAACTGACAATGAGCGGTTTGGAAGTCGAAGCAATTGAAGACGTAAAACCATCTTTTACCAATATAAAAACGGTAAAAATAGAAAAAATAGACGCCCATCCGAATTCCGATCATTTGCATCTTGTAACAATAAATACAGGCAACGGCGCAAAAACGGTTGTTTGCGGTGCTCAAAACATAAAAGAAGGGCAGATTGTTCCTTATGCAAGTGTTGGTTCAAAAGTTTTGGACCGAAAAACGGGTGAACAATTTGAACTTACTCCTGCGGTTATCCGCGGTGTTGAATCTCAAGGGATGCTTTGTTCTGCTGACGAATTAGGAGTATCTGAAAGAAATTATCAACAAGAAGACGGAATACTTGTTTTAAACAGAATTTTCCCTGATGTAGAAATAGGACAAGATGTTAAAGATGTTTTAGGATTTGAAAAAGATACCGTCATTGATGTTGCTCCGACCGCAAATCGCGGAGATCAAATGTCTGTTATCGGTATCGCAAGAGAATTAAGTGCGTTATTTAATACTCCGTTAAAATTTAACCCTATTGAAAATACTAATGATTTATCAACAAATGAATTTAAAGTTGAAATAAAAGACAAAGATGTTTGTAAGTATTATTCCTTAGGACTTTTAAAGAATATCAAAATAAAATCTTCTCCTGATTGGATGCAAAAAAGATTATTAGCTTCAGGTATTCGTGCAATAAACAATGTTGTTGATATTACAAATTATGTAATGCTTGAGTACGGTTGTCCTTTGCATGCGTTTGATGCGGATAAATTAGACGGTTATTTGTGTGTAAGACGTGCGCAAGAAGGAGAAAAAATTGTAACTTTAGACGGTGTCGAAAGAGAATTAACAACAGACAGCGTGTTGATTGCAACAAAAGATAAGGGAGTATGTTTAGCAGGAGTCTTTGGCGGTGAGAATTCAGAAATTGATGATAATACCGTTAATATGGCTCTGGAAGCAGCATATTTCACCCCTGTATCAAACAGAAAATCTTCAAGAAGTGTCGGTTACAGAAGTGAAGCAAGCGCAAGATTTGAACGCGGTATTGATATCGAAGCGGTAAAACCTGCCTTAATGCGTGCTATGCAATTGTTAACAGAATATGCTGATGCTCAAGTTGTCGGAGTTGTGGAAGATGGCGAAAACAAACTTCCTCCGCTAGAGATTACCTTGAGATATCCTCAAGTAAAAAGAATTTTAGGTTGCCAAATCGAACCTGAAAAATGCATAAACATTTTAGAAAAACTCGGGTTTAAAAAATTGGGCGGGAATGATATGGCTGCAAAATTTTCAGTGCCTAGTTTCAGAGCTTATGACGTAACCCGCGAGATTGATTTGATTGAAGAAATTGCAAGGATAAACGGCTTTGATAAAATTGCGCCGTCATTACCTTCAACATCATATATAGCCGAATTGTCACAGGAAGAAAAAGTCATAAGTAAAGTTCATGAATCAATGTTAGCTGCAGGTTTGACAGAAATTCAAACAAGCTCATTGATTGGTAAATCATTATTGGATAAATTCAAAATGTCTTATGATGATGAAAATGCCGTTAAAGTTGCAAACGCTGCAAGTGAAGAATTTTCTATGTTAAGACAAAATCTTGCGGTAAGCGTTCTTAATTGTATGAAAAATAATTTTGATAACGGACAGAAAACTTTTTGGGCTTATGAAATCGGAAAAACATATATTAAAAACGGTCCCGCTGATGAAAAAAATACAGGTGTAAAGGAAACAAGAGTATTAGAAGGAATTTTGACAGGTGAACTCCAAAATTCAAAATGGCAGGTAAAAACCAATATTGATTTTTACTATGTAAAAGGTATTGTTGAAAATTTATTAAACGAATTGGATGTGATGCGCAGAATAAAATTTGTTCCGCTTGAAAATACCGAACTAGCCTCATCCCATAATGTTTTACACCCGTACCGTACGGCAGTTATTATGTTGTTAGGTAAAACACCGACACCTATCGGGTACTTCGGCCAGTTACATCCGACTGTCATTGATAAATTGAAATTAAATCAAGATGCATTTTTATTCAAACTTGATTTAACAGAAATAATAGGTGCGGTTAAAGAGTCTGTTCCAAGATTTAAACACATACCTCAATATCCGGAAGTAAAACGCGACATAGCATTTATTATAAATGATAATGTATCATGTGAAGATATTCAGCGTGTTATTAAAACCGCAGTAAAACAAAATATCTTCAAAGGTTCTGAAATTTTTGACGTATATCAAGGAGAACATGTAGAAGACGGTTTCAAATCAGTTGCGTTCAGAATAAAAATGCAGGATGAAAATGCAACATTAACTGATGAAATAATTGATCAGCAAATGCAATCAGTTCGTGAAAAATTGCAAAAATCTTATGCTCAAATTTCATTTAGGGAATAAGGAGGTAAATATATGAATAAAATATTTTTGTCATTTGTATTATTCTTATCTTTTATATTTTTCGGTAACGTTGCTTTTGCAAATGATATATTACCTGTCTCGCCAAATATAACAAATGTTCGCACTGTAGGTTTATATCAGGTAGGCAAAGATATTACCGTCTACAAATTTCCTGATGAAGAATCTCATATTTTGTATCGTATAAGATGGAATGATGAAGATGATTTTTTCCCGCAGGAAATCGGAGCAAAGAACTTCTTTACCGTATATGTAGAAAAAAAAGAATTAGCTTTAGTGAATGTTGTAGATATTGCTGACGGCTGGGTTGAGATTGTATATAATAATTCAACGGGAGAAACCGGCTGGATAAGAGAAGATGACCCGTATAAATTTATGACATGGATTAATTTTTACAATACTTACGGGAAAAAATACGGATTAAGACTTTTAAAAGGTGCGCCTGCAATGTGTAAAGATATGAAAGCTTCACCAGAAAGTTTGAAAACAATTTCAACAATGAATACCCCTCAAGCGATTCATCTTAATATAATTAAAGGCAATTGGGCATTAATAAGTGTATTGGATATGGACAGAACTCCAAAAACTGGCTATGTACAATGGCGTTCGGATGATGGTGTAAGATACTTTTTTCCTGATATTAAATAATCAAAAAACAGAACCCCCATACTTGAAAAAAAGTTAAAATTACGATTTGTTATTTGCATAAACAGGTCTTGCCACTGATAATATCATTTCATTAGGGATATAAAAATCCGTCATTCCGTAATTAGCATTTACAAACAAAAACTCTAAAGTATCCCCTTGCGCAATTTCCAAAACATCAAACGGAATTCTTAATTCTAAAACTTCATCATAAGAAGTTTCCATACATTTATAATTTCCTAAAACCCACATATCTCCGGGGATAGCATTAACTATACGAAGAAATCTCAATTCATCATCTCGTATTGATATCTGAATTTCATTATGAAATTTTTCCATAGCAATAGGTGAAACGTTTGAGGATTTATTTACTAAACGAATAGGTGACAATGCTTGCGTTCTTCCTGATTTACGCAAATATATGTACATCTGATATGTTCTGTTTAATGGTCCTGCGTTGTTTTTAATATATTTATTCAGATAAAATCTCAAATAAAAATTATCATTATCATTGCCGTATTTAATTTTTTCGAACAATTTTGATTCTCTCAATACCGGCCCGTCAGGAATTTCTATAACTCCGGCGTTTTCCCAGCCTTTAGAGTTTTCTTTGCCGGTAATATTCGGACTAATTAAAGAGGTAGGATAATTTGAAGGTTCCGAAGGCGAAATATCAGTCAACGGATCATCCAAAAATTTTGGGGTATCCAAATCAAAATAACGATATATATTTTTCAAATGATTTCTGAAAATATAATCAAAAATACTGTCCCTGCCCGAATTGTTCGGTTCTCCATACCACCAGAACCAATCACTGCCTTCACAAATAAACAATTCAGTTCTTGCATCTTCAATATTCGGATGAAGCGGTTCGCGTTTTACAAAATCCGAAAAATCATCCCGTACACGCTTTAAATATGTCCATGCCAAATCTTTCACGGGTTCATTTATCCATAGTTTTAAGTCACGATTAAAGTTTGCGCCATAAGCAATTTTCTTTATTGGTTTGTGTTCTTTTGTCTTTGTTAAATAATCACTAACCAAAACAGTTTCTAAAGAGCTATCCGAACATATCAAGCTATATAAGGTTTTTAAAAATATATTTCCGTCTTCCGAGTAATTTTCCCAGCAATTTTCGCCATCCATTGCAATAGTCAGAATATGTTCTTTATCCGGAGAAGATAATATTTTACTTTGTATAACCTTTATACGGTCATACAAATCATTTGCCGTTGCAACCGAATCATGATGTGCATATTCAAAGTTTATAAGATTATATATTGTAGAATCTTTGAATAACAATTTTATATCATCATTTTGAGTTTTATAAGAATATGTTTTTAATAAATGATAAGGGTCTTCCAAATATCCTTTGAAATCGTGTACAAATTCAAAATTTATCGAATTAGCAAGAATACCTTCATCTGAAACAGACCACTTGACCCCTAAATCGGAAAACATTTCGAGAGTTTTTTCGCTTATACATTGCTCTGAAGCCCATACTCCTTCCGGACGCTTGCCAAAAACTTCTTCTATTCTGGCAAGAGCTTTTTTGGTTTGAATTTTAGCATCAAGCTCTGTTTTTAATTCAGATAATGTATTCTCCGGATAATCTTTTCTTATTTCTTTATAATCCAATAATATCGGCAATATCGGATGATAATACGGACTTGTTGTAATTTCTATTTTTTCGGATTTCAATAATTTTTTATACGTTGGAATTATCTTTTTTATAATAGCTCGTTGAATTTCTATAATTTCTATTCTGTCTTCGAGCGTATAATTTCTTTTCTTCTTTAGAAGTTTTTTTAACTTTTCATCAGATTCTTTGAAAGAAGGGTCAATCCAAGCCAAATTGAATAAAGCCATCAAATCGGAATACTGCTGATTGGTAAGAATATTTACATCCGTATTTCCGTTATCCTGAACAATTTTATACAATTTGTGATATTGTTCATTTGGCAAAATCATTGTCTGATAATTTGCATCAAAAAAGTTATTTAATATAAAAATTTTATCTTCGTTGCTTAATTTTTGAGTCGGAGTTACCGTTAACCTTGAATGAATATCATGAGCACCTTTAGAATAAGCGATTAAAGCATCTGCAAGCGACGGCACAATATTAAAATTTAGTCTTAAATTATCAAATTTTTCTACCCACAAGGACATATCCAAATAATCTTTTACAGCGTGCATCCTGACCCAAGGCATCAAAAAATCCCCGTCAGGATTCAATTGATACACAGGCTGGTGCATATGCCACACAAAAGCTATTGATAATTTTTTGGTTTGACTCATCATTTTACTAAACTTAACCCTTATAGTTATATATTAGCACAAAAATCTATTCTTTAAGCTTTTGTAAAGATTAGCATGCTAATAATCATGTTTTTGCTATACTGTTAGTAGTAAGAGGATAGATTGGAATATTTAATTTGATGCTGAAAGGATAAAATAGCACAATGAAAAAATTATTATCTGTATTTTTTATTTTAATGATGAATTTAATGACACCGGCAAATGCAATGAACGTCGATGAATTGATGGATAAGCATATTGCTCCGGTTTTAGATTTTATTGCAAAGATTATATTTTATCCTATAAAGTACAATCATGGAGATATTCATATTTCTGTTCCGCTTATTATTTTTTGGATATTGGGAGCAGGAATATTTTTTACGTTTTACTTCAAAGGAATCGCGGTTTGGGGCTTTAAACATGCTGTTGATTTAATAGTAAAACCTCAAAATAACGGAGATAACAGCGGTGAAGTTTCATCATTTCAGGCATTAGCCACTGCATTATCAGGAACAATCGGAATAGGAAGTATTGCAGGTGTTGCAATATCAATATCAATAGGCGGTCCGGGGGCGGCTTTTTGGATTTTCTTCGGTGCATTATTAGGCATGTCAATAAAATTTGTAGAAGCAACGCTTGCTGTTAAATACAGACGTTTTAACGCAGACGGCTCAATTTCAGGCGGACCTATGCACTATATTGCACATGGTTTGACAAGAAAAAGCATGAGATGGCTTGGACAACCTTTATCTGTTCTGTTTGCGATTTTGTGTATCGGTGGCGGAATAACCGGCGGAAACATGATTCAAATAAATCAAACTGCACATCAAATCATATTTATAACCGGCGGAGAACATAGTATATTCCATGGATTTACTTGGATTATCGGGTTAATTGCGGCAATTCTTATCGGGTTAGTTGTTGTCGGCGGGATTAAGAGTATAGCAAAAGTTACAACTGTTCTTACCCCGACAATGTGTGCATTATACATCATTTCAGGTTTAATCGTAATCGGATACCATTTTATGGATATTCCAACAGGGATAGCGATTATTTGCAGAGAGGCTTTTCATCCATCAGCAGTTGCAGGCGGATTTTTCGGAGTAATAATTATAGGCTTAAGACGTTCTGTTCAATCAAATGAAGCAGGAACAGGAGCAGCGGCTATTGTTTACGCGACAGCGCAGACTAAAGAACCTGTATCTCAAGGATTTGTTGCTTTATTAGAAACATTTTTAACTGGTGTTTTATGTATGTTTACTTCTTTTGCAATTGTATTATCGGGCGTTCTTGAAAGTACATCTATTGGCGAGATTTCAGGTATTGAATTAGCATCTAACGCATTTCAATCCGTTATTGTATTTTTCCCTGTAGTTTTATCAATAATTGCCGTATTATTTGCAATGTCAACTTTAATTTCTTGGGCATATTACGGTCAAAAAGCTTGGACATTCCTGTTAGGCGAAGGGAAAAAACGTGTACTTGCATTCAATCTGATTTATTGCGTATTTATCGTCATTGGAGCTTGCATGAACGTTGAATCAATTATTAACATAACTGATGCTATGATGATTGCAATGTGTGTTCCTAACATTATTGTTCTATACATATTAGCAGCAGATGTAAAAAAAGAATTAAAATTATATTGTCAAAAAGTTCAAATAGGCAAATGGGTATACCCGTCATTATTTAAAACATCTCCCGTAACGGCAGAAGAAAACGAGGTTGAAAATGTCTAATCAAATTATTGTAACTGTACAGGGCGTTGATAAAGTCGGAATAGTTGCCAGTGTAACGGCAACAATGGCAAAATACGAAGTAAATATCGAAGATATTAAACAAACTCTTATGCAAGGACATTTTGTTATGTTTATGCTTTGCAATATCGAAAATTCTAAAAATTCCTTCAAAGAAATCAAAGATGCCCTAACAGGTCTTGGAGAAGAATTAGGGATGGAAATTTGGGTTCAGAAACGAG
>OMVC01000212.1 GCA_900314375.1 uncultured bacterium | reverse complement strand
TATAGGTTTTCAGGACAGTTTAGATGGGAGTTTTGTCGTAAGTTTGCCTAATTTTAGGGCAATAGAGGCTTGTTTTTAGTGTAGAGATTTATCGGATTATTTTTGCACTTTTATCCTGATTTTTGCACTATTTTGCACTAATATTCAGTCATGCTGAACTTGTTTCAGCATCTATTCCGCTTGGTGTTTGAATTTTAGCGAGTGCAAATAAGTGCAATAAAGTGCAAAAATAATTTATCTTTCAATTTAAGATGTGTCAAAATGTCTCTGAGATTGAGATTTAGGACTTGATGTTTCTGCGAACAAGAGCGATTAATGTGTATGCGAAGGAGCATACGCATGGCAGATTTTACTCCAGAAAAATGTAAACAAATAGCATTAGCAAGACTTGATGTAGTTCATAAGTGGCTTGAGTTTAGAAAGCAATCTCAAAATAAACTTCAAGCTGATTATGATTTTGTTAAATTGCATAATACATCTAATTCTTATTTATTTGAAATATTAGGGAAAATATCTCGTGGCAGCTTACACCGTTGGTACTCAATGTTAAACGGAACAGAAGATTATACAAAACTCTTGCCACAGTACAAATATTCAACTGTTCGGGAATACCGAACAGTTCTAAATGATGAAGAAATAAAAATATTTATGGGATTGCTTCTGCACCCGAATAGACTATCAATCGGAAAAGCAATTGCATTAACAAAATATAGATTAGAAGAACAAGGTCAAAATTTTATTCCAGCAGATATTACATTTAGGCGTTACGCAAAATGGTTTAAGGATAATAATTATGACAAATGGATTCTTGCTCGTGACGGAGAGAAAGCACTTTCAGATAAAGTTGAACCCTATATAAAGCGTGATGCAAGTTTACTTGAAGTCGGAGATATTCTTGTAGCAGACGGACATAAACTAGCGTTTCAAGTAATAAATCCGTTTACAGGGAAACCCTGCCGAGCAACATTAGTTGGTTTTTTGGATTGGAAATCAACGGCTTTAGTCGGTTATGAAATAATGCTTGAAGAAAATACTCAGTGTATAGCTTCAGCACTCCGTAACGCAATAATAAATCTTGATATGGTACCAAAAGTTGTATATCAAGATAATGGCAGAGCATTTAGGGCAAAATATTTTACCGATGACAAAGGTTTTACGGAACTTGGGTTTCAGGGATTATATTCAAGACTAGGTATAGAAACAGTATTTGCAAGACCATATAATGCAAGAGCAAAAATTATTGAAAGATTCTTTAAAGAATTTCAGGAAGGTTTTGAAAAACTTTTACCGAGTTATATCGGTTCATCTATAAATAATAAACCTGCATATATGATGAGGAATGAAAAACTACACAAATCTTGGCATATAGATTACATTCCAACAATTGAAGAAACAATAAAAATGATTGATATGTGGTTGAGTTTTAAGAACTCGCAGCCTTGTCCGAATGCTCCGGATAAAACAATTGCGGAAGTATTATCTGAAAGAAAACGGCAAAATATTGATATTAATACGCTTGACGATTTAATGCTTGCAACAGAAGTAAAAACAATTCAGCGAAACGGTATTAGGTTTTTAAACTGTGATTATTTTGATGAAAGATTGTACGGATTTAAGAGCAAAATTCTTATTAAATACAATCTTTTTGATCTCACAAGTATCAAAGTTTACACCCCAAAAGGCGAATATCTATGCACCGCAGAAAGAGTAACAGAAACACATCCGATGGCAAAGCTACTCGGTGATGTCAAAGATTACGAGGATTATAAACAAAAAATAGTCCGTCAGCGTCAATTAAAAAAGAAAACTGTAGAATCTGTTAAAAAATATCTTGAAACCAAAGATATAAAGTTACTTGAAACAGAGTTAAAAGCACCAAATGATTTACCCCCGTTCAAAACAGATTCAAAAAGAGTTCAAACGCTGTTCAAAAATAATTCAGAAAAATATGAGTACCTGATAAAAAACGATCCAAATAATTCTTGGATAACCGAATTTAAGCAAACAAAGGAGTATCAATTGTTGTATGAAGAAAATATTTGTTAAAACTCAAAATGTGAAAAACTTTATCGGACTTGTTGAAAATTTAATAAGCAAACCAAAAAATATTCCAAAAATGGGACTTGTTTACGGTGAACCCGGACTTGGAAAATCGCAAACGGCTTTATGGCTTGCATGTAAATACGATGGAATTTATCTTCGTGCATCAAACCTTATGACAGGCAGATGGCTTTTAGAAGAAATGGTTAAAGAACTAGACGAGATTCCTAGATTTCTGACTTCGGATAATTTTAATATTGTGATTAAAAAGCTAAAACAAAATCCGCAGGTGATTTTTATTGATGAAATTGATTATCTGATGAATAATTATAAGACCATTGAAACCCTCAGAGATATTCACGATGAAACCGGCTGTCCGATAATTTTTATAGGAATGGGATTGGTTCATAAAAAACTCGAAAGATACAAGCACCTTTATGACAGATTTTCAGAGATTTTAAAATTCGATACTTTTAAAGTGGCTGATTTAAGTCAAATAATTAATCAATTGTCGGAAATTCCATTTACGCCTGATGCTATTGAATACATCCATTTAAAATACAACAGATTTCGGCAAATTGTTCAGCTAATAAACCAAATGGAAACATTTGCAAAAGAAAATAATCTAGCAGAAATTACAAAAGAAATAATGGAGCAGATTTTATGAAGCGGATTTTCGGTAGGGCGCCGTGTGAGCGTAAGCGAACCCAGCCCGTAAGGTGTCGGTCGGACGTTACTCCGCCGACACCCCGAAAATCCAAGACAGAAAGGAATAAAAATGAACATACTTAAATTAGCACGACACTTAAAAGAATTTACCATAGATGAAATTGAAATGATTGCTGAATGCGATTGCAAAACAGAACTTGAACACCTTTTGAACAAGGGTAAATTGGTCTTTGAACAAGGTTTGTATAAATATAAGGAGCCAAAGCAAAAACAAACTTTTGAATTTTTTGCAAAACCTAAAATATATAAAAACAAGAAAATTTTGTTTAAAGATATGGCTTTGTATTATTTGAATAACAGAGATTTGACCTATTCAACATACAAAGGTTATCGTTATCAGCTCAAATATAACATTCTGCCCTATTTTGGCGAAAAATATATTGATGAAATAACTTATGAAATGCTTATAGATTTTATTACTATAATGAAATCAAAATATAAACCAAAAACAGCAAGTAACGGAGTAACTTTGGTTGGCAGTATTATGAAATATGCATTTTTTGAAGGGTATATAAAATACAACCCTTACTTTGGTGTTAGAAATTCAATGTGTAAATAAGGAGAGACTATGACAAAATTGGATAAATTATCGCAAGCAGAACAGATGTACATTTATGAGAACCAACCACTCGATTTGATTGGTAAAAAACTTGATCTTTCGCGTAGGACTTTATTCTATTGGAAGAAAGAATATGAATGGGATAAAAAGAGGTTTGAAAATGGCAGAGAACAAGAGCTTTTTAATCGAGAATTGATAAATTTTGCTCAAAAAATTATGGATAAAATTTCTAATGACATTGACAATAACCAACAAACTCCACAGGCAGAGATGTATTCGCTGATGAATATTTTAAAAAATCTGCCACAAGTAAAACAACACATTATTGAGACAAAACAAAATCAAAAGCCAAAAACTTTATCGCCGGAGCATTTTAAGCAAATAGAGAAAGAATTATTCGGGATTGAATATGAATAAATTATCCTTTAATCATCTCATATTGTTTTTTAATTCTATATTTAAACAGTTTCAAAAATCTTTCCGGTCCAAGGACTTTTAAAGTCGGTCCGAAAGATAACAACTTAATTAGAACTTCTATTTCATCTGTTTTGCGGTAGTAGATTTTTGTAGTACAGGTTTGAGTATTATCATCAAATTCACTGTTTTTTCTGTACGTTGAAAATTCAACCATAAATCTTTCTATGGCATTTCTGTCATTATATACTTCAACGACAACGGGTTCTTCGCAATCAAACTTTTCGATGTGCGGTTCAAGATTTGGTTTGCCCTTAAACGTTTCATTTGAACTTCTGACCTCAAGTATTCTTCCCATATTCAGACAAACATAGTCTAAAATTTTGCCTTTAATAATTCGTGCAGCAAAGAATCTAAACTTGTCATCTTTCGGTGAATTTTTGCAAGCAGTAAATCTTAGCAAATATCTATTTTATGTTTATGATAAAATCAGCATTGAGAAAGAAATATGATTAAAAACATTTTTATTACAGCATTAATAATACTATCTTGTCTTTCATCAAACTGTTTTGCTATTACAGAATACAAAAAAGTTGATTTGAATGATGCAATAGATATTGCACAAAAGAAAAATTTAGACATTAAGGAAATAAGACTTAATACCAAAATTGCAAAAAACGAAATTAAACAGGCAAATAGGCTTCAAAATCCGGAAATAAATACCTTTTGGAACTTTGGTAAATCGGGGCAAGGTAACCCTCAGCAAATAGGCATGACACAAACTATTGAATTGGGCAAGAGGGGTGTACGTAAAAAACTTGCAAAAGCTAATCTTGAACTTGTTAAAGAAGATGTTAATTTTCAAGAATTTAATTTAAGAATGGACGTAAGAGAAGCATATGTTAAACTTGTAGGAGCTAAATCAATTTTAAAAACTTACGAGGAACAGCAAAAATTATTAGAAAATTTACTTGAAATCTCAAAGAAAAAAGCTGCAGCCGGTGCTATTGCTGAAATGGATGTTATTCAAGCACAAATCGCACTTAACCAAATGATAACGGAAGTTAATAAAGCAAGAGTGAATGTAAAAACCGCAAGAATAGACTTTAATCAAGTAATAAATACTATTGACGGCACATATGACAGTAAAGACGAAGAATTACCAACAAAGGGTGATTTTGTTGATTTAAACATTCCTAAAATAACTGCAAAACTTCCAACTTATGAATATATAGAAGAAAACTCGCTAAAAAACAGATTTGATATAAAGGTAGCAAAAAACAAAATCGAATCCGCAAAGAAGAATTTAGCAGTTGTTGTTCATCAAAGAATACCCGATTTGGAGCTCGAAGGGGGATACGGTTTTCAAACAAAAGGAATGTCGGATAATGGAACATATAAATCAGGCGGTTACGTAGGAGTAAATTTAGTTAATTTGCCTGTTTTTTACACATACAGACCTGAAATTCAAAATGCAAAGTTTCAAGTTGAACAAGCTGAAGCAAATTATGAATCAACAGTAAATAAAGCAAGAAAAAGTTTAGAAAATGCTTATGAAAAATTTGTAACTTCACAAATGAACTTAAATTATTACAATAACAAACTCATAAAAGATTCTAATGAACTTATAAAACTTTCAAAAAGAAGTTATGAGGCAGGAAAATCAAACTTAACAGCATTAATAGTAATGGAACAGCAATATCGCGAAATTGTGTCAGGTTATGTTAATGCCCTATCAGATTACTATATTGATTGGGTTGAATTTTTAAGAGAAATAAACAAAGAGGATTTTGATATTGATGAGAAAACTCTTTAATGAACTGATTAAATTTTCAATCAAAGGCAGATATTTTATTCTAACTATTGCTGTAATTCTTTTATCATTAGGTATTATTTGTCTTAAAAATCTTGATATTGAAGCATATCCCGATTTTACTCCGCCTATTGTTCAAGTGATAACACAAATGCCCGGTAAAAGTGCTGAAGATATTGAACGGCTTGCAACAATCCCTCTTGAAAAAGAGTTAAACGGTATAAACCACGAAAAAATGCTTTATTCATCTTCATTATTTGGTTTATCTGTAATAAAAGTTGTTTTCGATAAAGATTTACCTTCATCTTTGATAAGAGCACAAGTTTTAGAGAGAATTTATCAAGCAGATTTACCTGATGAAGTTAAGCCCCAATTAGGGCCGGATGCTTCGCCTATTGGTGAAATATACAGATATACACTTGAATCTGATTATTATAATTCAATGACATTAAAAGCTCTTGAAGATTGGGTAATGGAAAAAGCCTTTAAACAAGTTAAAGGAATAATAGATGTAAACAGTTTTGGCGGAAGTGTAAAAACATATAATATAATTCTTAACCACGAAAAATTAAGATTTTATAATCTTGATGTTGGTGAAATATATGATGCAATAAAAGAATCAAATTCAACCGCAGGCGGTAATTATATTTCTAATAATTCTCAAGCATACATTATTAGAGGCATGGGTCTTTTTGAAGATATAAAAAGTCTTGAAGATACTGTTATAACATCACAAAAAGGTATTCCAATCAGAGTAAAAGATGTTGCTAAAGTTACAATAGAGCCTGCCATTCGTATAGGGCAAGTGGGTAAAAATGAAAATGATGATGTAGTTGAAGGTATCGTTTTAATGAGAAAAGGCGAAAATCCTTCTCAAACTATTAGAAATCTTCAAAAATCAATGGCAGAAGTTAAATCACAGCTTCCAAAAGGGGTTAATTTAATTCCTTTTTACCAAAGAATCGACCTTATAAATAATACAATGCACACCATTGCACGCAATGTATATTTGGGTATTTTCTTTGTTTTAATTGTTTTATTTGCTTTTATAAAAAATTTCAGAATAACATTAATCACATCTTTAGTTATTCCTTTGGCATTAAGTTTTGCCTTTTTATGTTTTAAAATATTCAATATCCCTGCAAATCTTTTAAGCATGGGGGCTGTCGATTTTGGTATATTAATTGACGGTGCTGTAATTTTAATGGAAAACATTTTCAGGTTAATTTCTGATTATAAAGAAGAAATAACAGGAAAAAAGAAATCTGCTTTAATATATAAAGCTGTCAAAGAAGTATATAATCCGATTATTTTTTCAACATTTATTATTCTTTGTTGTTTTATGCCAATTTTAGCTTTTGACGGTGTTGCAGGAAAATTATTCCGCCCTCTTGCTTTTACAATGGGTTTTTCTTTAATTGGGGCGGTATTATCTGCAATTATTATTTTACCTGCAATTTCAGTTATTTTATTGAAAAATAAAAACCTTGAACGCAGGGAAAATAAAATTCTTAATAAAATTACAAATTTCTACGAGAAAAAACTCGATTGGGTATTTTCTAATTCACGCAAATTCCTTGCAAGTGTAGGCATAATGTTTATAGGTGCGATTATACTTCTATTTTTTATAGGGTCTGAATTTTTACCAAACCTTGACGAAGGTAATATCTGGCTTAGGGTAACAGTTTTACCAAGAAGTACAACAATAGACCAAAGTGTTGATGTAGCAAGAAAAATCAGAACTATACTAAAAGAATATCCCGAAGTTACGAATGTTGTATCTCATATAGGTTCGGCCGACGACGGAACAGACCCTAACTTATTATCCAATATTGAAATTATGGTTGATTTAAAACTTGCAAAGAATTGGAGAGCAAAATTTTTAAGAAATAAACAGAATTTAATTAATGATATGGATAAAAAATTATCCGAAATACCGGGAATTACAACATATTTCACGCAGTATATTCAAGATAATGTTGAAGAAGCAATATCAGGTTCAAAAGGGCAAGTTGTATTAAAAATATACGGGTCAGATTTATATGAGCTTCAAAATTTACAAGATAAAGCCGTTGAATTTTTAAGCAAGGTTAAAGGTGTTGTTGATTTATCTTATGACCAAATAATCGGGCAGCCGCAATATCAGATAAAAATAGATAGAGCTAAAGCTGCAAGATACGGTTTAAGAAGTGATGATATTCAAAAAGTGGTAGAAATTGCAATCGGTGGGAAAAATGCAACGCAATTAATTGAAGATGAAAAAAGATTCAATGTATTTTTAAGATTAGAAAAACAAGATAGAGATAGTTTAAGAAAACTTGAAAATATTATTGTTAAAACTCCGGAGGGTATATCTGTTCCTTTATCGAATGTTACTGAAATTACAACCGATAATGGTGCTATGATTATTACAAGAAGTGAAAATTCAAGAGTAGCAATAGTAAGATTTAATATAAGAGGTCGTGATTTAGGTTCAACAGTAGCAGAAGCACAAAAAATACTTGATAAAAAATTGGAATTAAAAGACGGTTACAGATTAAAATGGGCAGGACAATCGGAAAGTCAAAGAAATGCAAATATAAGGCTTATGGTTATTCTTCCTGTTGCACTTTTGATTATAAGTCTGATTTTATATTTATATTATAGAAAAAAACGGTTTGTTGGTGTTACTTTATCATCAATACTTTTGACTTTTTCAGGCTGTATATTTGCCTTGTTTTTGACAAGAACATATTTTTCTATATCAGCAGGAGTTGGTTTGATTGCCGCAATAGGTGTTTCAATTCAAAATAGTGTAATTATTTTATCATCACTTGTTAAGAATAATATTGCAGATGATGAAACCATTAAGTATTTTGCTGTTCAAAAATTAAGGCCTGTACTATCTGCTTCAACTGTTGCCATTTTAGGTCTTTTACCTGCTGCACTTTCAAACGGAATAGGTGCACAAAGTCAAAAACCTTTTGCAATAGCAATTATTGGCGGTTTGACCATAAGTACAATATTTACGATATTTTTAATCCCTCTTTTATATAGATTAACAGGAGTAAGTGTTGCAAAAGAGGAAAAGGAGCAAATATGCAAAGAATAAAATTAACTATAATATTTTTATTAATAATTATAATATTACCATTATTTTTATGCGGATGTAATAAAAAAGAGGATAATATAAGGGTACAAAACAAGATAATAACATTGTCTTTAGAACAGGAAAAAAATGCAAAAATTACAACTGATTTCGCAAAGAATATGGAATTAGATATGACAATAACTATTCCTGCTCAATTTAGGGCACAAAACACTTTAGTAGATAAAATTTATGCTCCACTTAACGGCAAAATAGAGAAAATTTTTGTTGAGCCTGGTATTGTTGTAAAAAAAGGACAAGAAATTGCCTTAATTAAGACGGATGAAATAGGTGCGATTCAACTTGAATTTTTAGAAAAAATACTTGATATAGAAGGCTCTATAAAAGAAATGACAGCTCAATATAATCTTTCAAAACAAGAGTACGAAAGAGAGCATACATTATATAATGAAAAAATTTCATCATTGGCCGATTACCAAAAAGCTCGTGCACAAATGGAAAAAGATAAAGCGGCACTTACTTCACTTCAAAATAAAAAATCCGCACTGGTAAATGTATATAGACAAAGGCTTGCCGTATATGGCGGCGGCTCTATTGATACGGTTTTAAAAACAAGAAAAATCTATCCTTATGTATCACTTAAAGCATCAAAAGGCGGTATAGTTTTAGAAAGAAATATAAACGAAAACGAATTTATTGAAAAAGATAAAGAATTATTTAATATTGCAGATTTATCAACAATTTGGCTTGTCGGCTATGCTTTTGAAAAAGATGCGTCAAAATTAACCAAAGGTGAAAAAGTAACGGGTAAATTAGAAGAAGGGGGAAATAAAAATACTTTATTTGATAAAATAGAGGGCACCCTTTCTTATGTATCGCCAATTTTAGATAATACAACAAAAACTCTTGAAGTAAGAGCAGATATTGAAAATAAAGATTTTAAAATCAAGCCTAATATGTATGCAGAAATGTTTGTAGATATAGGTCAAAAAGAAACTTTAGTTATACCAAATGATTCTATTGAACAATACGGTGATTTTTCATTTGCTTATGTAAAAATAAAACCAAATACTTATGAGGAAAGAAAATTAGAAATAGGACACAAAAACGATAAATATACAGAAATTCTGTCAGGCATAAAAGAAGGTGAAGAAGTTGTTGTTGAGGGTGCTTTTTCACTATTGGGTGAAAGTATAAAGAATAGTGAAAAGTAATTAATGTAAACTATACCAAGTACCGCGCCCTTTTGAGTGCTGTGTTAAATATCCTTTATTAACAAGACTTGCGATAGCTTTCTTTAATGTATTACGATTGGATGCCGTATATTTAAGAAGTGTTGAATTTGTTCCCCTATCTTGAGCATCAAAATATTTTAAAATAAGCATTTCAAGTTCTGTTAAATCTTTATTATCTACATTTATTCCTTTTTCATTCAATTTATATTCAAGTCTTAATAAATTTTGGTCAGAAACTAATAAATCTTATAAAAATAAGAAAGAAAAACTAAAAAATGAAGGATAAAATACAAAACATACTGCAACAAATAGAGCAAGACAATAACATAAAAATTATCTTTGCAATTGAAAACGGAAGCCGTTCTTGGGGAATGGCAAGCAAAGATAGTGACTTTGATGTGCGTTTTGTATTTAAAAGAGCATTAAACGATTATATTACATTAAATCCACAAAAAAATGTTATAAATTTTGCATTTGATGAAAAACTAAATCCATGTGATGCACAAGGCTCTTTAATTGATATGAGCGGATTCGATATTTATAAATATTTGAAACTTTTACTTGCATCAAACCCAACAACGATTGAATGGCTTAATTCTCCGATAGTTTATTATGGGGATAATAACTTGCCACTCAGAGAATATATGAAAGAGAACTTCAATCAGGAAAGATTATTCAAACACTATTTTTCATTATTCAGACACAATTATTGGGAATTTATTCAGCAAGCAAAAGCTATAACCTATAAGAAATATCTTTATTCTATGCGTGGGCTTTTAAATGCTAAATATGTTTATGAGTTTGATAAAATTCCTCCGCTTGATTTAAGACAAACAGTAAAAGAACTTGAAAATATTATTCCGCCTGATATTTATAAAAAGATTCAGGAAGTTATAAAAATAAAGTCACAGGGTTTAGAACGTGATGTAATCTTGCGAATACCTGAATTTGATGCATACTTTAATATTGAACTGCAAAAAGAATTCAGTAATTTCAACCCAAGGAAGCCGGACGTAGAAGTTTTCAATAACTATTTACAAAAATTAATCATACGTCCATAATTGACATAGCACTTTGATAAAATAATAATGTAAGTTGCATGAACACCCGAGGAATTGGACCTCGGCTCGTTTAGGACGTTTGGTCTGAAGGTAACTTACACATACAAGTCAGCATTAGGCGCATGGCTAAATCACCATGAAGCGTTTCGGACGTGAGCCAAAGGGGACTTGCTAACCAACAAACATCAAACCCTCGGATTTCGGTTTCGTTTCGTTTCGGACGTGTGGCTTGGGGTTTGTTGGTAAGTTTAAAAAGTTGATAGAGGAACCGGGTCTGTCTATCGTAATGCTAAATTAGTGTCAAAACCTTTTAGCCCTTTTATTAAAAGAGGACTGGTTCTTTTTAAGGTAAATCCAATAACCTCTCCCATAATGCGATAGCCTCGGTCTGAGATTCCGACAAGCTATCGCAAATATGGGTTCATATCAATAAAGAAAGGCTTAATATGGGTGAAGAAAAAACTTTTAAATGTCCAAAATGCGGAAATGTTGTTAAATTAAATGATGGTCTTGGAATGATGTGGAGTTCCTTTGACAAGAGTATGTTTTATCGTCCCAAAAACAGTTTCGATCTAAATTTTTATGATGAACTCGATAAAAAAATGATTGATGAGGTACATAGATTCATTGAAGAATCGCAAGATGTTTTGGTAGCAGATGCTTATTATCAGCCATATATTTGCAAAAGATGTGGCAAAATGGAATCTAAACTGTATTTCAAAATTTATGGCAATGATAAAACATATATACCAAAATATTTTTGCGAATGCGGAAACAGATATAAAAAGCTTACAGAAAAGGAACAAGAGCATTTGCATTGTGATAAATGTGGTACAGAAATGATTAAAACCGATATTTTATTTTGGGATTAATTATAAACTTCAAAGAGCATTTTAAACCTGTTTTATACCCGTTTTATAATCGTTCAATATACCAATTTGACATTCCAAAATGATTAAAGTTCCAATGAAGTTCAAAATAAAAATTAAACTCCAAAGAGTTGTCATCTTTGAAGTTCCAAGAATATTTATTTAGTTGTGTTTTGCGGTAACTTTCAAACGCATCTTGAATTTCTTT
>OMVC01000213.1 GCA_900314375.1 uncultured bacterium | reverse complement strand
AAAATGGAAAATTATTTCGTTCTTTTTATTTTACCCTCCCTTGGGGGAGGGTGTCCGAAGGACAGGAGAGGGGTTTATGTAATGGGAAATTGAAAGTGGAAAATGGAAAATTGTTTCGTTATTTAATTTTCCATCAAGAAGCGAGTAAAATTTTCGTATTTTGATAATAGCCTGACTTCTTGCCTTCCTGCCTTCTGAACTTCTGCTATAAAACCTATCCGACTTTTTACAAATTAAGCCGCATTTTTTACAGGTTCTTGTTCTCTAAATTCCTTTGTTCCAGGAAAACCGTCCTGACCTGTGCGTTTTTTGGTAATCAAATATTGAAGTTTCGGAATAAATGTTGATAAAAACGCTGCAGAGATTGCAAATCCTGCGCCCCAATTAATGGCATTCATCTTGAAGTTGTTTCTTGAAGCTTTATTAAGGATTTCTGATGTTATTTCTTGAACATTTGTTTCTTTTGCTTTCTTAACAATTGATTCAACATATTTTGTCAAATCGGATTTTAAAGAATCCAAACTGTCCTGAGCAACATATTTGTATTTATCCATGAATTTTTCACTGCCAAACGCATTTTTATAAAATTCTTTTAAGAATTCAGGATTATTAATATGACCGCCGTTTATAATATCTTTTGCCTGTCCGATTGTCAAAATCGATTCACCTTTTAATTGAGGTTGAAGTTCAGACATCTTATCGGCAATCGCTTCAAGTTCTGCGACCTTATCAGCGCTATACAAGTCTTTTAATGCCACTTTGAAATCTGCTAAATTGATAATATTTTTACCGTTAAATTTCGACTTAATAACTTCAGGAAGACCTTCCCTTGCGCCGAGGAATTCTTTTGCAAATTCATCAACAGAAACCTTTTGACCTGATTTTGTATCAAGATAATTACTCATATATTCCGTCGCAAATTGAGCAGATGACGGATCAAGTCTTGTAGAATTACCTTTACCTTGTTCTAGTTGATTTAACCATTTATTCATATTTGCCATGTTAAACATATAAAAATAAATTGATGATAAATCTCTGAATGCAATTTCAACTCTTTCATCATTATTTCTTGCGGAATAAACCCTGCCGCTGCAAGTACCTGCATCAACAGATAAAAGTTTCCAATTCCTTTTGTTTTCAAAATTATTTGCTAATGTTAATAAATCCCAACCACCTGAAAAAGATACATCTTTTTTATCATTATTACCGTTCATAAAATCAGAGAACTCCGGCCTTTTGATAAAATTATCCTGAGAATTATTATTTTGATTTTGTTTGTCTTTTTTGTGATATGAACGGGTAATCGCCTGATTAATTTTTGGCAGAACAAAACCTATAAAAGCGTTTGCTATCAATACACTTGCGATTACTTTTGTAAACTTAAATCTTGCCATAAGTTTTTGAGTAATTTCCGTTGCGTTTTTATTTGTTCTTTTTTCACCTTTTAAGAAGTTTACAAGCGGATTACGTACATCATCTTTTGCAATATCTACGGTCTTTTTAGGCAATTGTAATATTTTTTGTCCGAGTTTTTCAAAAAGCCAATTTAAACCTGTTACACCTCCAAGCCAAAAAACTGCGCCTGAAAATTCTTCAGTAATACGTTCTCTTGCTTCATCAAAACCGCCTCTTTTATATGCCTGATAAGTTCTTCCCGCTTCAACAAAAGCCTCCAATGCAATAACAGGCAAAAATCCGTCACTTGCCATCGCAGAAACAATATTGCGGGGTTGAAACTGTTTCTTCAAATTATTGACTGAAAATGTCTTATATATTTTTGCTTGAGGAATTTTTATCGACATAAAAATACTTTCACTATTAAGATACCATGATAAAGATTCTCAAGCTCAATTTTTGCCTATATATATATTTATTTTAATAAATTGTTACATATTTATATGAGTCGGATAAGTTTTATAACAGAAGTTTGGAGGGCAAGAAGGCAGGCTTTTTATGTAATGGTAAATTGAAAGTTGAAAATGGAAAATTATTTCGTTTTTTTTCATTTCCCCTCCCTTGGGGGAGGGAGAAAAATCGGTTTGAGTTTGGAAAAAACGAAAACCTGATTTTACGGGAGAGGGTTTTATTTAATGGTAAATTGAAAATTGAAAATGGAAAATTGTTTCTGTTTTTTAAATTTTTCCCCCCTTGAGGGAGGGTGTCTAAAAGGACAGTAAAGGGGTTATTGAGTAACCACGTCATTGTTCGGGGGTAAATGCATCCGGCATGTACAATTGCGAACTCAATAGAGCGTGGCAATCCCATTAATATGTCAACTTATAATTTGCCCAATTGTATCAATGAGATTACTACACATTCTTCGAATGCTCGTAATGACATGACAATTTGTCATCCTGAACAAGCCGAGCGGAAATGAAAGCGTAAGCGATAACCGTTTATTGCAAGGCGCGTTTCAAGTTCTTGCACTATTGCGTTTGGTGTCGGATGCTGAAATGAATTCAGCATGACATTTTCCGAAAATTTTTCACCCTTCCCAATACGAAAAAATAAAACGATACAACATAAGCCTTTGCGCGTCAAATTTACATTTCTGAAAAATTTATTGGCTATAGTTTATCAATGTTAGGCTATAGGCTTGATTATTCTCCGACAATACTACGATCTACCCCGACAGCTTCCTTAGCCCAATCTGCATTAGCACCCGTTATCTCAACTTTGCCCGAACCATAAATTCTCATAGAAAACGTATCATGATCTCTTTGTGCATCATCACCCGTAGTATCAACAGTAAGAGTCGTAAACGATTCACCATTTCGACCTCTAATCAAATTCCCATTAAAACGCCACCGCATACCATCTTTTGTAACAAAATTATTATCGATACCGTCATTACTTATATAAGTACGAAATAGTCTTCTGAATTTTTGATTAATATTACCATTAACCGGACAATCCGTATAATGTGTACCATCCTCAAACCCTACTTGATCATACACAAACGGATAGCATTTTTCGTTATTAATCATTTCACTTACAATTGTTAAAGTTTGATTATAAGCCCTTTTGGTCATTAAGACTTCTTGATTCGGACGCATTTTGAATATCATCGGCATAAGTATTACCGTCAAAATAGCTATTACCGCCAATGCAATCATTATTTCCGTTAATGTAAAACCTTTTTTCATAATTATTTTTCCCTTTTTAAATTTCACCTAAACTGTCAACTCTATATGCACAACCCAATTCTTCCTGTGCCAATACCGTAATATTATTCATATACAAATTCAATAATGTAAAGAATATTTGTCTGTATTCCATAGGAACAACCAATCTCGGGTTATATATACCTAATTTTTTACATTTTTTTGATAATTTTGTCGCAATTTTTTCTGCCATATCCGCATCAATTTTTATCATGGAATCATCAGAATCATCACAACCTAACACCATTTCAGAATAAGTTTTTTCTGACAGTTCAAAAGCAGAAATTGTTTCACCGTCATCATTCAGATAGCATCTGCAAATTTGACGCGATAGTGCTATTCTCAATTTGTTTATTATATCTATTCTTGAAACATCATCAGCAAAATCGTTAATCTTTTCAAATACATAAGTTATGTTCTTTATAGAAACATGTTCTTTAATCAAACTTGCCATGATATATTTGATATCCGAATAACTCAACACTGTCGGAACAATATTATCGACAAGATAAGAATTTTCTTTATCTACAACTTCCAAATATTTATCAATATCTTCATAATCAAGCAAATCATCAACATGCTTAACCGCAACAAATTTTAGCGCATAAGCAATATATTCCGATGAAGTCATGCCTTTTTGCCAAAAGTCTTTTGTCTTTTCTTTCGGTACCCAAATAACTTTTCTGCCGGAAACCTCATCAACTGCAGATATAGAATTTTTTATTTTTGTATCCGTATGCAATTCATCCGCATAAAACATTACATGTTCAGGACAAACCAATGCTCTGAATGCTTCCATTCCGCGGATTTTTATTGTAAATTCACAAGGATTTAGCGTATCATCATCCTTAAAAACAACTTTCGGTATGACATACCCAAGACTTTCCGTTAAATCTAACCTTGCCTTTACTGTTTGAGCAACAAGCAATTCTTCGCCGTAATCATCGCGCTCTGAATCAATAAACCCTAAAAGTTCTTCACTCAGATATATCGCCAATTTTTCTTCATGCAATTTTGAATACATTAAATCAGGTGAAGTCGCCTTGGTTAAAGCTCCTTTCAAATCATCGAGTTCTTTTAAGCCTGAAGAAATTTTGTCATTCAGCTTTTTGCGCGAAGCACCCGTTTCATCATCCAATTGAGATTTAACCTGTCTTATCTCATCACGTTTTTGTTTAATTTTTGATTGAATTTCCAGACACTTTTCATATTCGGTGCGTTTTGGAGAAAGCATTTTTTCCATACGGCTTTTGAAATCAGAAATGCTTATTATGTCGCCTTCGCCATTTCCGTCGGATTTAACTTCACGCATAAATATACAGTTTAATTGCGCATCGGTTTCCTCACCGCCGACTTCTGTCATGCTGTACAATTCCCAACCGTTCATAGACATTTCATTTAATAAATTTTGCAGTTCTTGAGCATTTTCTGCCGAACACGATTTTATTATATATTCCATTCTCTTATTTAGCATGACATTAACCTTTCAATAATTTTATTGCCTCAATTGCTGTTTTTATAGCAATTTCCGTATCATGAATTATAGGATTTTCCAACCCTGCTTTTTCCCGTTCCTGATTAGCAACAGCTAAAAATACCGACCCGACTTTTACTTTCAATCTGCTTGCAACAATAAACAAAGCTGCCGATTCCATTTCAGAAGCCAGACAACCCAAACGTTTCCACGCTTCCCATTTGTTTTGCAATTCATAACTAACAGGCATAACTTCGGGATTGTGCTGGCCATAGAATGAATCCTTACATTGAACAATTCCGGCGTGATAAGTATACCCAAGATTTTTTGCCGCCTGTACAAGCGCATTTGTAACATCCAAATTTGCTACTGCAGGAAATTCAATCGGAGCATATTCTTTAGTTGTACCTTCAGCACGAATAGCAGCGGTTGCAATTACAATATCACCGCCTTTAACATCTATATCCATCCCGCCGCAAGTACCAACACGAATAAATGTTTTTGCACCGACATTTACAAGTTCTTCCAACGCAATAGCAGCTGAAGGCCCACCTATACCGGTCGAAGTTACGCTGACCTTTTCTCCGTCGACATAACCCGTATAAGTGACATATTCCCTGCTATCGGCTATTAATTGAGGATTGTCAAAATGAGACGCAATTTTCTCGCAACGCTTCGGGTCTCCGGGTAACAATACATATTCACCGACATCACCCTCTTTTAATCCGATATGATATTGTCTGCCGCCTTCACTATAATTCATTCAAAACCCCTTTTAAGCACAAAGCCAATAAGCCCTTGATTTAAAAAGAACTTATTGGCTTTTGATAAATTTCTATTGACCTCTTAATTGTTGCAACACTTGATCAGTTACATCAACACCACCAACAAATACAATTTGATCAGCTAATATTGCATCTAATTTTTGAGCAACCATTACACTTCTTGCAGCTGCTTGAACTTTTTGCAAAATCTGATCTTCTCTTTCTTGCTGCATTCTTGCTAAAGATTCTTGTCTTGATCTTAACTCGTTTGCAGTTTGAGATTCAAAATTTTGTTTTTGCAACGGAGTTGATAACCCTTTATATTGTTTTTCTTTTTCCAACATAAATTGTTGCAATTCCAAGCCTTTTTGGTCTAATTCTTTAACAGCCTGTTGAGCTGCAGGATAATTTTCCAATACTTTTGCATAATCAATATAACCTACTTCAGCTTTTGCTACATTACCAACAGATAATGTCAAGCCAACCGCAGCCAATATTGCCATCATTTTTAAGTTTTTCATACGTCCTCCTGTCTTTTATTTATGAACAATAATTATTTTTTTATATATATCATTGACCTTTTGTCTTCATAATATCGGTTCTTCAGAATTAGTACATCAAATCACCGACACCGAAAGTAAAGTAACCATGTTTAGAACCGTTACGTCCTGAGTGAGTAAGCGGAATACCATAATCGATTGATAACGGTCCCATACCAGGAATAAATACTTTCAAACCTACACCTGCAGATACCGCATACATCGGTCGGTCATAGATTTTATTTGATACCGTTCCGTCAAATACTTTACCTGCATCTAACCAAACTGTGAATCTCAAATTATTCAAGAAAGCAATTCTTGTCCTGTCCATAAACGGTATCGGCGTTGCGAATTCGGCAGAACCCATAATAAATGCCTTACCGGTACCGACGCCACTCATCTTAAACCCTCTGACAGTATACGGGCCGCCTAAACGATATGCCATAACTTCAGGAATATTACCATGGATAGCTCCGCCGCCTTTAGCTGTGAAAGACAATGACGAACGTTTTGCAATAGGAATATATTGTTTTATCATACCTGTAAGTCTGCCGTTTGTTTTGCTAAATCCGTTCATTCCGAGGCTCTCGTCAAACCTTAAACTTGCCATTGTACCATGTCTTGTAACTGTTGCAGAATCTCTGGTATCAAATAACAATGCAGGGCTTAAAGATAAGAACATTCCGCCTTCTAATTGTTTTGCACGCTCTGATAACGGAATGTTATAACGTCTGTATAACCCCATAATATTGTTACGATCGCCTTCTTTTACATGAATATCTTCCAAACCTAAACTGAATGTTGCCGTTGCATGTTTATTGGATTTTAACCTGTGAGCCGCAGTAAATTCCAGGCCATATCTACGTTCAATTGCCATTGGGATTTGATATGAACCGAAATCTCTAAAGAATAATCTTGTATTTAATGAAGTATCTGCATTAAAGAAATACGGTTTGAAATAAGTTAATTCCGCTTGAATATTCATGTGATCTTTTACGGAATTATCATTTAAGATTACACCTGTACCTGCTAACCCCGTTAATGATATTCTTTCTGCTCTGCCTCGGAAATTGTTATCTGAAATACCCATTGACCCGAACAAACCTGTGACGGTATCCAAACCACCACCGACAGAAATACTTGCAGTTCTCTGTTCTGTGATTTTTATTGTAATATCATAAGCATCAGGAACTTCTTCACTCGGTTCAATTTCTCTTGTTACATCTTTGAATGCTTGAGTTGCATAAAGTCTTACCAAATCTTCTTTTATCAGGTTTTCATTATAAACCATACCGGGTTCTGTCATAATATTACGGGCAACAATATAATCTTTTGTTTTTTCGTTGCCTTCAATCATTATCTTGTCAATAATACCTTCTTTTATGGTTATATTAATCGTACCGTCAGGGTCATCCGTTACCGAATCAATTCTTGAAAGTATATAACCCTTTTGATAGTACAATTCCTGAATTTGAGCTATTGCAGTATTAATCTTGGCAATATTTTGAGGTTTTCCTTTCATATCTGTCAATGCTGCCAAAATGTCTTCTGTCGGAATGACAGTATTTCCGTCAATAGTAAAATCTTTTACGGGAATATTTTCTTCAACTACAATTTTTACAGTTACTGTACCATCTGCGTTTGCTGTTGGTACAGCTTTCATTTTTTCAGAGAAAAATCCCGTATCATATATTGCTTTCAAATCACTTTGCATTTTTGAGCGAGTATATGTTCCGCCCGATTTCATTTGCATTTTAGAAAGTACGTCTTGCGCAGAAACCGCATTCAGTCCATATATCTCTATATCTTTAATAGTCTTGTTCTCTTTATCAACATAATTCGGAGAATTGTCTGCCAAATCCTCAATGGTAGGCTTCACATCTTTATTCTGTTCCAATGCTGCAGAAGTATCAACTTTGGTTGCAGGTGTATTAAAAACTTCGGAAGTGTATTTATTAAACACCGTACCGGATGAAGTATCAGGACGCAAAGCATCTTTTGTCAGCCCAATTCCTCCCCAAGCATCATCAATAGCACAAACGGACAACTGTGTTATTGAAACCAACATTACGGCTAATAAAGCTTTTTTTAACGCGTTAAATTTCAAAAATATTTTTCCTTAACAAACTTTCACTACTCTCCAACAAAATTTTAGCATAAATTTATAAAAAAAGTAAACATCTTAACAATTTATTTGCCAATCGCAAATTTATATATTTTATTTTTGTTAATTTCGTATAATTCTGATAAAATTATAGAAATATCTTTTGCGCTATATCCTTTATCTTGCAATAGTTTTACCTTCTTATACAATTCCGCATCTTCAAAATTTTGTTTATCAGCAAATATCATTACAACAAATTCACCTTTAGGCAAATCTTTTTCAAATTTATTAATGATATTTTCCACATTGTCAACAATTACTTCTTCAAACATTTTCGTCAATTCTCTGCCGATTGCTATTTGCGCAATGGGATTAACAGTTTTAATACAATTTAAAGTGTCAATAATTCTGTTTGGAGATTCATAAAACACCAAATTTTGCTGTTCATACTTTTTTACAATTTGCTCAATCTGATTTATTTTTTTGGGCAAAAATCCGATAAACGTAAAACTTTCATCTTCTCTGGATATTTGAGATAAAAACGTAACAAACGCATTCGCTCCGGGCAAAGCGCTAACCCTGTACCCATGCTTACGCAATTCCTTTACAATCACCGAACCGGGGTCACAAATCAATGGGGTGCCCGCATCAGAAACAAGTGCCATCTTATTTCCCTGTGATAAGAAATTGACTATTTCTTCAACTCTCTCCTTTTCGTTATATTTATGATAAGAAACACATTTTGTTCTTATATTAAAATGATTTAAAAGTTTTTGTGTTACTCTTGAGTCCTCACAAGCAATCAAATCAACCGAATTTAAAACCTCAATCGCCCTATATGTGATATCCCCCAAATTCCCGATTGGAGTAGGAACAATATAAAAATCATATTCACGCATAACAAAATTATACCATAAATTGTCATAAATCCCTAATAAAACAAAAAACTCAAACAATTGGGGTAAAAATTGCTTAAGTTTCTTGGGGTAAATATTTATTTTTGGGGTAAATGAAAAGAGTTAAGTTTTTCAAATCGTCGGATATACCGACTGTCCACTATGCCATATATGGCAAATGAATATATGATTCGGTTTGATTAACTGTTCTTTTCGGGGTGCAAAGTATATTATAAGCCTTTACGAAATTATAGCCTATTGCTTTCAACGGATTAGATTGAACTGAATCAGCATTTTGCGTTATAAATAAATCTTTTTCAAAATATATTTGATTATTATAATTTTTATCCAATGCCATCAGTCCGACTCTTGAATTTTCTTTAGCTTTATTATTACCGAAAGTTATATGACTTATTGAAGTTAATTTTACAGGATTTAATGTAATCATTGTTACCTCCTTTGTTATTAAGTGTTCGTTTAACACTTTTTGTTAACATTTTTACTATAGTTCATAAAACATTTTTTGTCAACCCCTTTTGTGAAGTTTTGTAAAGAGATTTAAAACTTTGACACGACTGGTTTTTGCCATAAAGTGCACAAAGTACACTTATTGCCTGCTCGTTGACTTCCGGCACCTATGGTAAAAAATCGTACAAATGGCTGACTAAATATAAACAGTCGGGTAATTTGGCAATATAAATTATAAATTAAATAAGCGGTAGTATTTGCCAGCCATGACAGGTATTGATATAATAAAATTACATTAAAGGAGGAAAGATGAAAAATATTTGGCCGGAAGAATACATGCACAACCCGAATATCAACAAACCTATTGAACAAATTTGGGATGATATGGACGCATATAGTTTTGAAGAAAGGTATGAAAATGACTTAAAAAACAAACTCTCACTTGTTATACCGTTTCCGCCAATGTTCTATAAAGGCAAATTTTTAAAAGGAATTTTTTATTCCAATGCAACAAGATCTATTATCAGAAAACTTCCTGAATTAAAGGATTTATTCTTTGTTTGTGCCAATTCTATGTTTGCATCTTATCCTTGGTCTGATGTTGCGGATATGTTTTTCACATGCTACAAAAACGAAGCAAGGGAAGCTTATTATAAGAAGAAACACCCTGAAAACAGTCATGTTGTGTGCTTGCCGCTACAAGACGCTGATTTTCTAAATGAATATTACATTGCACCAATAAAAGATACGCCTAAAACAATAGATGTATTTTGCGTTTCAACACCTTTTCCCGTTAAGAACCTGCCTGTTATAGCAAAAGCATTGAAAGTATATGAACAAAAATATGGCAAAGTTTTAAATGTCGTTTATGCAATCGGACAAAGAAGTACTGAAATAAAAGAAGACGGCTCTTTAGATTATTCAAAATTGATTGATTACGGGAAAAATGAACTAAAAAAAGTTGACGAAATACTCGGTGATACTAAAAAGTATATAAAATTTTATCCATATATTGAATACAAACATTTATCTCACTATTATTCTTCCGCAAAATGCTGCGTTTTAGGCTCATTGATGGAAGGGAAAAACAGATTTATCAGCGAAGCTATGAGCTGTAATACACCGATTATAGTATTTAAAGACTTTAACAAATATGTGCGCGGAGATTTCCCTGTATTTTTCGGCAACAGCGGAGAGTATGTTCCTGAATTTACACCAGAATCATTAGCAGACACCATTCATAAAGTCATTATGAATCAACAGAATTACGAACCTCGAAAAAATTACTTGATGCATTACGGAAGAAAAAATTTCGTTAATAAAATGATAGATTCCCTGCCATATTATCGCGAAAATGTTCCTGATTATGTTGAAGGTAAAATTCATGACAATTTATGGGTTGATTTAGCATGTTATGACAATTATCAGGTCAGCTATCATGACTTTTTATACGGTAAAATACCTTCCATGTCACACGTTGTCGGCATAAAAGATATTGAGGCTTTATTTAAGCGTTATTATAAAAAGTTTGATATGGAATGGAAATACGAAAAAGAAGGCATATTTGAATAATCCAAGTCCGCACATAAATTATATGTACGTTTAATTTGGGTATTTGATAAAAATATACATTCCACATTTCTTTGACCGCAAAGAAACGTGGAGCAAAGAAACTCCTGCCCATCGCTTCGTTCACTAATAATTTGTAATGCTCGAATACAAAACGGACAACTCGCATTCGCTCAAACAAGTCCGTTTTTGAAGCTTTCTCGCATAACAATTATTGTTCACTGCGCGGAGGGCGAAGGGGTGGGGTAAATGATATGGCATATCGCTTTATGCGTAGTATTTTTCAAGCGCGCGGCGTTGTTTTAGCCGCGCTGAAAGATTTTTGCCTATTTTAGGCAAAAACAAATTTTACCGCGTTAAGCGGTCTTGTGCAATGCCATGAGGCATTGCTGTTAATTAGCGAGTTTTTCTTTTTTGGTTCGTTTTTTCTTTTTGCTTCAAGACAAAAAGAAAAAATGAACAAATAATTTGAAATTACACATAAATTAAACGTAGGATTATTTTGCGCATTTGATAAAAATATACATTCCACATTTCTTTGACCGC
>OMVC01000215.1 GCA_900314375.1 uncultured bacterium | reverse complement strand
GGCGATATTATTAATTCCGTATTTGATTTGGATATTATTTGCAACATATTTGAATATCGGTTATTTGATTTTAAATTAGCAAAAAAACTCCTGCCCAAAGGAGTAAAAGGCAGGAATACAATAGTTATAGTGTCAAACAGACATCACCGATATTATGACATCTGTTTTTATTTAGGCAAATTATTTGTGGATAATTTGAATTATTTAATATATAATTTTGGTATGAAAAAGTTATTTACATGTTTATTGGTATTAGGGATATTGAGTTTTGGTAATGCTTATGGCGGAATTTTGCCTTCCAAAGTAAAAGAGCAAACTCAAAACATTGAGCTTGATGAAACATCGCAGCAAGCGAGGGTTTTATATGTCCAAAACGATATTGACGGCGCGCTGAAGATTTTAAAAGAAAAGTCAGAATCAGAGCGAACTGCCGAAGATTGGCTTATGATAGGCAATATTTTACAAGATAAAGAAAAAATAGATGAAGCAATTTATATGTATAATAAAGCCATAGCAGCAGATCCGAAATATTATAAAGCTCATTATAATTTAGGCTACATATATTTAATTCAGGAAAAACCAAACATGGCATTATCTGAATTCAAGCTTGCAGTAAAATATAAACCTGATTTTTCTTACGGTTATTATAATATCGGGTGTGCATATTTGAAATTAAAAAAATACTCAAGTGCACGTTATAACTTTTTCAAAGCACTTGATTTAAGAGCAAACGAGCCGAATGTTTATTATAATTTAGCTTACACTTTCAAGATGCTAAATAAAGAAAAGCAAGCTAATTCGTATTTGGAACTATACAACAAAATGATGGAAGACCATGAACTATAAAGGGATAATATTTGATTTTAACGGAACGCTTTATTGGGATTCCGCTTTGCATAAACAAGCTTGGCGAGAATACTCCAAGATTTTGCGAGGAACCCAATTTAGTGATGAAGAAATGATTAAATATATGTTCGGGCGTACAAATGAACAAATAATACGTTATGCCATAGGCAAACAACCAACCCCCGAAATGGTTGAAAAATACGGACAAGAAAAAGAAGCGCTATATCGCAAAATGTGTTTTGAAGATATGGACAAATTTCATTTGGCAAAAGGGGCTGTTGAATTTTTGGATTATCTTAAAGAAAATAATATTCCGAGAACAATTGCTACGATGTCAGATAAGGTTAATGTAGATTTTTATATTGAAAACTTTCATCTTGATGATTGGTTTGATGTTGATAAAATTGTATATTCTGACGGTAAAATCCCCGGGAAACCTGCACCTGATATCTATGAAATCGCTGCTAAAAACCTCGGGCTAAAGCCTTGCGAATGTATAGTTGTTGAAGATGCTCTTTCAGGAATTAAATCGGCTGAAAAAGCCGGTATCGGCAAAATTATTGCGATTTGCTCCGAAGAAAGCCCTGAACTCTATAAATCAATTCCTTGCGTAACAGGAATAATAAATGATTTTGACGAATTCGACAGAAATTTATTTCAAATAAAAGAAAAGGTTTAACCTTTTACGGCCCCTTCGTTTTCACCTGATATAAAGTATCTTTGCATACATAAGAAAAATATTATTATCGGGATGGTCGAAATTATTGAGCCTGCTGCGATATAGCGCCAATTTGAAGAAAACATTCCTTGCAAATTATTAACCCCGACAGGAAGGGTGTACATTGCTTCCTTTGTTAATACAATACTCGGCCACAAAAATTCTCCCCATGAACCTATGAAAGTAAATATTGCAAGCACCGCTAATGACGGTTTGACCATAGGTAAAAGCACCTTCCAAAAAACTTGGAAAACATTACACCCGTCAACTATTGCAGCTTCTTCCATCTCTCTTGGAATAGCAAGAAAAGCCTGACGCATAAGAAATATCCCGAATGCACTGACAGCAAAAGGCATAACTAACCCGATAAATCCGAAAACATCTCCGTAAGAGTCAACTAAATGCAGTTTTAATGTTATTAAATATACAGGAAGCATAATCGCTTGAAACGGTATCATTATTGTTGCAAGAATAGCAAAAAAAGTTATCTTTTTACCCTTAAATTCCATCCTTGCAAGAGGATACGCAGCAAGTGATGATAAAATTAAATTTAATACAACCGTAGCTCCCGCAACTATCATTGAATTGATAAAATACCGCATTAAATCGACTCTGTGCCACACCCCAATATAATTATCAAAAGTAAAATCCTTTGGAATAATAGTCGGGGGATATGCAAAAATATTTTCTCCTCCGCCTTTTAAAGATGTTGACAATAACCAAATAAACGGAAATATCGATATAATAGATACTAAAATCAAAACAAAATGCGTAGGTATGTTTTTAAATATTTTCATCAAACTAATTATATATATTACTAACTGTAAAGTCCAGTTTTTTTTATTTATTTGATGTAGTTATTGCGCAGTAAAATAAATTATTCCAAAGTATAATTGCAGTGCAAATTTTTATATGCAAATATAGCAAAATAGCAAACAAAATTTTAGAGGTGAAAGTTATGAAAAAAGTTTTATGCGTTTTATGTTCAATAGTTTTAATATCAGGATTGGTCTATTTTGCAGCAAATAATTTCGGGAAATTATCAACAGATGAACAATGTATAGCCGGTCGTGGGTGTTGTTCAAGCCATGGTGGTGTTTGCGGCTGCTATAACGGACGTTCAAAATGCTGTGACGGTTCTTTAAGTCCGTCTTGCCACTGTTTTAAAGACGACATAAAAGGACTTTCAAACTAAATAACTTATATTTGATATTTCCCTTTCTCAAATACAAATATGTTTAATAAAGAAAATATCATTACTATTGCCAACAGAATAACTGCCATAGCGCTGGCATACCCTAAATCAAGGGTTTCAAAAGCTTTTTCATAAATATAATAAACAATTGTTTTTGTAGAATTAAGCGGGCCGCCTTTTGTCATTACATAGATTTCAGCAAATATTTTCATTGCAGATATAGAACTGATTGTTGTAACCAAAGCTATAGTTGGCATCAAATGCGGTACGGTTACCGTCAAATGTTTTTGTATAAAATTAGCCCCATCAATATCGCAAGCCTCGTACAGTTCTTTTGGTACGCTCATTAATGAAGCTAAATATATCATCATATAATATCCGATACCCTTCCAAATTGTAAGTATTATGACTGAATATATCGCATATTTCGGATCAGTAAGCCAACCGATTTTAGATAAATGAAACAATTGCATAAAATAATTCAAAATACCATCTTGAGCATACAACCATTTAAAAGCTATTGCAGCTACGACTATAGATACTATAACAGGCAGATATATCAATATTTTATACATTGTTAAAGCACGAATTTTTTGGTTTATAAGTATTGCCAAAAACAATGGAAATATTGCCAAAATCGGTACCGCAACAATAAGATAAATAATCGTATTTAGCATAACTTTATAAAATACAGGATTTTTGAAAATTTCTATATAATTTTTTATGCCTATAAAATTGGGATTGTAAATATTATTTGAATAATCAAAAAAACTTAATCCGATTGTTTGAAAAAACGGAATAAAAAAGAATATCAGCAGAATCACAACTGCGGGTAACAAAAATAAATACGGAGCCCATTTTTTATAATATTTAAACATATATAAATTATCTCATTATATGTACTTATAGTCAACAACATAATCAATGTTATGGAAATGCAGTATCGCACTTCCCTTAAAGATTATGGAGAGGAGTATGAATAATTTATACATTCCACATTTCTTTGA
>OMVC01000216.1 GCA_900314375.1 uncultured bacterium | reverse complement strand
GATTAAGTATAATAATTACACTTGTTCCGAAACAACATTCTTATAAATGTAAAAGTTTTGAAACATTACCCGATAAAATAACAATTAATTTCAAAATATTGTTTTTATCTAATATGTAGCAGGTTTTGAATTATAGTAGGGATTATGCAGGTAAACTCAATAGGGCATAACTTAAATATCAAGAATAATAAGCACAATAATCAAAGTGCGACATCTGCCCCATATCAAGGCGGGAATAGTGTGGCATTTACAGGCGCTTATAAAGCTCCTAATGCTATAGTAAAATTGATGGATTTTATTGCAGCAGGTGGCTTGGCGGCATCTTTCTGCATTCAGGACGGTATTGGTTTTATCGCTCCTCGTGTTGGAAAAGGCTTGTTAAGAGGCGGCAAAATTAAACGTGATGAAGACGGTAACAAAATTTTAGATAAAAACGGTGAACCAAAACGTGAATTGAATTGGGCTTATGCGCGCAAGGAAGGTTTAAGAGAAATTATTACCGGACCAAGTGCGTTTGTAATTCCTTATTTCTTATTAAAAGGAATTAACAAAAAATTTGGTCGTATGAATAGTGTCAGACTGGATTATATAGACGGATTTAAAAATACATTTGCAGATTTTGTAAAAGATAATATGGGTGCTATAAAATCGGGCAATGCTGACAGAAAATCTTTCTATACCGAAATATTTAAAGATGTAATTGATAAAAGTGTAAATACCAATTTGCCTAAAAATGACCAAATGAGCGCAAAAGAAATTGCTAAAAAGGCGTCGGATTTTGCTGAAAAACAAATAAAAACAGAAGAAATCTGTCGTAAATTTGCAGGATTTTCAAAGCGTAAACAGCGTGCAAATGAATTGGCAAAATTGGGTTCGTCTTTAGAAGATGATTTCATGTCTTTGATAAAGAATAAAGTTGGCGGTACAGCTAATGACATGGCAGCTGCATTCTCCGCATCAAACGGAAAAGATTTAAAGCATGGTTCTATTGGCGAATTGACGACTGCTTTGGGTAATTATTTTGATGATGCGGTAAAAACAGTTCATAAAGCATTAAAAGAAAATAAGAATGCTTCTATAGAAGATATAATGAAGCAATTCACCAAACATAAAATGGGAACGAGAATATTGACAAATCTTGGGCTGTTTTTGACAGTTGCAGCTTTCTATACTCAAATTCCTAAATTGTATAATATGGGTACGCATGGTAAAAACCCTGCTTTGGCTTATGAAGGAGATGAACAGCCGGCATTGCAAAATAATAAAACAAATTCAGTAGCTGATAATGACAAACCAAAAGCCGAAAAATCAAAAAATGTATCATTCGGCGGCAAAATGGGTATAATCGAAAAAGCCGGAGATTGGGTATTCAACGGTAAAAAATTAAAATCAATCTCTGATATTTTTGAATTGAACGGACCTATTATTCAGGGTAATGCTATGGCGGTTCTGTTGTATGGTGCTTGTATTCCGCCAAGATTGATAAATGCGCAAGATAAATATGATTACGGCGAAATAATGCTCCGTGATATGACGGCATTTACGGCATTATTATTTGGTGCAAAAGCTCTGGCAAGATTGTTCTCTGACGGATTTACAAAACTGACAGGTCTTGCTTTAAATAAGAAAGATATGGAAGGTCGTTCCGTAATTCAAAAAGTATGGGATTATTTGAATCCTTCTGATGCAAGACATTCTATCCTTTCCAGCAAACAACTTGAATACAAATATACTAACTTGCAAAATTATAGAAATGGTGTAGACGGTTTTGTTGAATTTATAGAAAAATCAGGCGGTAATATCAAAAAAGCTCTTGCAAATGATGATGCAATTAAGAGTGTTGTTGAAGATATTTTGAAAGACTTCAACGGAAAGTCTTATGCTGATGCTACAAAAGAAGAAATAAAACAAGCTTTGCATTTGGCAAAAGAAACAAAATCAAAACATCTTGATAAATTCTATGAATTATTTAAAAAATCAAATAAATTGATGAATCGTGCAAAAACTTGTAACAGTTTCTTTGGAGCTTTATCAACATTAGTACTTGTTCCGGGTTTAATTATCGGTTTAACAGATTTGTGTAAGTATATGACTGATAAACGTAAGGCAAAAGAAAAATTGCTTGCAAGTCAACAAAAACCTTCAATGGATTTTCAGGCTGCGTTTATACCTTCCAATAAACCGACAATGGCAGGTTTTTTAAATAATAAGTAAACGTTTAATTTATATTATAGGTAAATTGTAAGAAATTACCCATCAAATTTTCGTTCCATACTTGTACATCATAAGGAACATTTAAAACTGTCGGGGTAAAATTCCATATATATTTTATTCCGGCATTGACCAAAAAATCCGCAATAGATTGTGCATACTGCTCCGGAACTGTTAGTATGGCTATATCTATAAAGTGCTGCCAAGCATATACAGGTAATTCTTTAATATCAAGGATTTTTTTATTATTTATTTCTTTTCCGATTTTATTTTGGTCATTGTCAAAAAGACTAATGATATTCAATCCGTAATTTGAAAAGTTATTATAATTTGCAAGTGCAGAACCCAAATTCCCTGCACCAATAATATATGCGCGTTTTGTTTTTGAAAACCCGAGGGTTGTTTCAATAGATTTTTTCAAATCTTTTACAATGTATCCGACACGAGATTTTCCTGAATTATTCAAAAGATTTATGTCTTTTCTCACTTGTGAATCATCTATTTTTAAAAGTGAAGCAATTTGTTTACTTGAAATGTATTCTTCTCCTTTTTTTATGTAATCACATAAAATACAATGATACAATGTCAAGCGATTAATTGTTTTTTCAGAAATCTGCTTATTCATACCTATATTATACATGATAAATTTCATGTTATAATTAGTGCATTATGAAACATATATTTGAGCAAAAAGTTTATTTTTCGGATACGGACAATTATGGTGTAGTCTGGCATGGTGCATATTTACGCTGGATGGAAATGGGCAGGGTAGAATATTGCAAAGATGCAACGGGCTTGACATTAAAAGAATTGGAAGCACAAGATATTTTGCTGCCTGTTTCTTCGATAAATATAAAATATAAATCTTCCGCAAAACTGGAAGATATTGTTGTTGTTGAAACAGAGGTTTCTCAATACAGCGGTTTAACGGCAACATTTAAACAAAAAATAAAATCAAAAGAAACAGATAAGGTATTTATCACTGCAGAGGTTGTAATTGTAGCGGTTCATTCGGACGGAAAATTATACCGCAAAATGCCTGAACCTTTAGCATCAATTTTTGAAAAGGAAGTAAAATGTCCTCAACTCGTTTAAATAAATATATAGCATCTTCAGGGTTATGTTCTCGCAGAAAAGCTGATGAACTTATAGAATCAGGTGTCGTAATGGTAAACGGAAAAACCGTAACAGAACTTGGTTATGGTGTTCAACCAAAGGATAAAGTTTTTGTGAATAAAAAACTTATTCATCCCGTAAAACATGAATATTACAGATTTTACAAACCTGCAGGATATATTACGACTTCTGACGATGAAAAAGGTCGTAAAACAATCTATGATTTGCTGCCTGAAAGATTACATCACTTAAAACCTGTCGGAAGGTTGGATAGAGAATCAACGGGGTTGTTAATTCTTACAAATGACGGAGATTTGATAAATGACTTAACTCACCCGTCTGCTAAAGTTCCAAAGTTATACAGGGTTACAATCAATGGTAAAATTACCCAAAATGATATTGATAAAATGTCAAAAGGTATAGAAATTGAACCTGATAAAAAAGCTTATGCGCAAGTTGACGTTTTAGAAATCGATAATGATTCTACAACAATGGAAATACTCTTATTTCAGGGGATGAACAGACAAATCCGCAAAATGTTTGAATATTTAGGATTTGAAGTAGTTTCATTAAAAAGAATACAGCATGCGACTTTGAATTTAGACGGATTAAAACGCGGAGAATTTAAACCGATAAAACCTCAACAAATAAAAGAATTACGAAATTTTATATCAAATTTGGCAAGTAAAAATGATTAAATACGGTATAACAGGGAATATAGCAAGCGGAAAATCAACTGTTGAAAATATTATAAAAATGCGTGGTTACAGTGTTTTAGATACTGATGTTGTTGCACATGAATTTTTAAATTGCGATGAGGTGAAAGAATTATTCAAAAATTATGACGTTTTTAACGATGGAAAAATTTCTCGTACAAAACTCGGACAATTGGTTTTTTCCGAAAAAGAACTTTTAAAAGAGCTTGAAAGAATTATTCATCCGAAAGTAAAAGAAAAAATAACCGAATTTTTTAATGACCACAGTTTTGAGAATGTTGTTTTTGTGTCGGTTCCGCAACTATTTGAAACAAATATGGAAAAAATGTTTGATAAGATAATTTTTGTTTATGCGGATGATAGTATTCGCGAAAATCGTCTTATAAAACGCAACAATTACACACAAGAATATGCTCAAAAACGTATGAGTGCACAAATTCCTCAAGAACAAAAAATTTCAAAAGCTGATATAGTAATTTATAACAACTCAAATGAAAAAGATTTGGAGCAAGAAGTGGTTTTTAAGTTAGCCTTATAAATCCGCTTAGATCTTTTTCGCTTGCAGTGTATCTGTTTAGGACAACCATTCCCGAACCTCTGCCACCGGGGTCTCCAACGTTTCCTTCAATTGTTTCAAAGTTTCCGTTATTATGTACTTTAGTTACAAAACCTGTATGTGATGCCCCGTTTTGGTTGAGAATAACTATATCTCCGGGTTTTATATTTTGGCTTATAAATTTACCTTTATCTGTTTTTGTTGTTGTATCAATGAATTTATTATGGGATATAGCCTGTCTTTTAAGAGTTGCTACATCATGTGAACCAAACCAGAAAGGTGGTCTTAATCCTTGTTTTGTATATGTTTCTTTCGCTACGTATGTTACAAAATCAGTGCACCATTCTTCATCATGCGGGTCCATTTCTCTACATTCAGGATTAATCATAAATTTAAGATGACCGTTATTTGATTCGCTGACTCCCAGATATTTCTGTGCGGTTGTTACTAATTTCGTGGTATCGAGTGATTTTTTGTAATTATATGATGTACTTTGAATCGGATTTGTTGCAGTATAGTCTGTGGTTTGGCTATGGGCAGGCGTTTTTGGAGACGTTGTAATAGAACCAAAATTTGGATTTGAACCACTAAAGTTGTATACTTGACCTGTATTGGTTGTGAATACAGCGGGATTAGTGGCATTCAATATTGATTGGAAAGAATTCGCGGGGTATGAACTTCCGAAACTAAACAAACTTCCGTTTATGCCGTTGTAATTTGAAAAAATCGGCAATGGTGAAAAATTCAATCCGAATAAATTTCCGGGCCGGTAGCCAAAAGCTGCACCGGTATTATATGCGTATATTATTGGATTAACGTCCGTATAGTAATTTATCGGACTGAAATAATTAATCAAGAATTTTCCCTTTCTATTTTCCCCTATATTTATATAAAGTGTTTTTGTATAAAAAAATTGCCTAAAATAAAAAAATATTAATCCTTGACATGTTGTTTGGCTTATAATAATTTAGATATATGGAGTTTTGCTCCAGATTGACAATTAAATATGGGCATGTGGTGCAAGCCGAGCAGAGCCACGGAGCGTCAGCGGAGAGACCGACAAATATGTCGGTAATGGATATTCCGACTAATTGGAGGCGGTGGCGTTTAAGGCGAGGCGCAGGAATGACCAGAATATTGACAATTAAATATGGGCATGTGGTGCAAGCCGAGCAGAGCCACGGAGCGTCAGCGGAGAGACCGACAAATATGTCGGTAATGGATATTCCGACTAATTGGAGGCGGTGGCGTTTAAGGCGAGGCGCAGGAATGACCAGAATATTGACAATTAAATATGGGCATGTGGTACTCTGCCGAACAAAACGATTAAGTATCGTTTTGTGAGAGGGGTAGACACGCCTGACTTGCGAGAGCAAGTCGTGTTTGACAATTAAATATGGGCATGTGGTGGAATGGTAGACACGCTAGTCTTAGGAACTAGTGCGAAAGCGTGGGAGTTCGAGTCTCTTCA